>NZ_FYDU01000017.1:0-162871 GCF_900187575.1 Pseudomonas sp. Irchel 3A5
AAGACCGCAAAGGTGCCGAGTCCATTTCCATCCGCGCTCAACGCAACTGGTCTGAGCATGTACTTAATGATCAGTCGATCCAGGTGGATAACCAGCGCAAGGTCAATGTCACCGGGCTGTCCAGCCACGAATTGCATGGTGAAGAACACCACCTCACGCACGGTGCCCGCAAAACCCACGTGCTGGCTGATGACTCGTTGACGGTGGTCGGTAACCAGCACATCAGCGCGGCCAATCATCTGGTCAGCGCAGCGCAGGAAATACACCTGTCGGCCGGGCAAAACATGATTGTCGACGCCACGCTCAGTACGACGATCAAAGCAGGTGGTCACTGGATATCGATTACTCCCGCCGGGATTTTTACCAGCGTGCCGATTTTGTTGGGTGGGATTCCGGTGTCGGGGATGCCTGCCGTTCCGGTCCCACCCGTACCTCTGGAAAAACAAGTAGCGGTTCCGGGCGGTTCTTCCACGCCGGTAATGGAGGTCTCGGTTCAAGCCCTCCGTGACGAGTTCGAACTTTTTCCCGCCCGCTGTGAGGCCTGCGAAGCCGCCAAAGCGGAAGAGCTGGCGCAGGGAGGTTCGTCATGAACACTGCCCCCTCCTTGGCCAATTACCTCTTGATCGACGGTGCATTAAGGCCCGGCGCACTGGCCAGCCTTTATCAGCGTCATGAGATGTTTGAAATCGACCCGCTGTATTTGGGGACTCGCTGGAAAGACCTTTACGACCTTGGGCCCATTCTGGTCAAGCCTATGCCAGGCAGTACGCTTCTGTCGGACTGGCTCGTTGATGAGGCGCTATGGGCAGACTCAACGCTGATTTTTAGCGAGGCTTCGATTCAGGAAGTCGCCAGTCACCTTAGACGGTTTATCAGCCCGCCCGACTGTAACGGTGGGAGCGGTTTACTGCGCTTCGCCGATCCGCTGGTGGCGCATTTTTGGCTATCGAGCTTTTCTGGACCGGAAAACCTGCATCTGGGCCCTATCCAGCATTGGTGGGTAGCCAAGCCAAAACAGACGTGGGAGTCACGGTCGCAGCCTCCTTGGCAGACATTCAGCGGACGCGATGCCGGGTTGCCTTGGGACAACCGCTGCGCACTGCTGGGCCCCGACCAGATACTCGCGCTTGGGCGCACCCAGCACTGGCGGTTTCTTGGGCGTGTTCACGCATGGCTCAGTGAGCGAACCCCTTCGTTCTTTTTCAGCATGAGCAGTCCGCAGATCACTTATTGGTTGGATTCCAGCCTGACAGCAGGCCTGGAATGGGGCCTTGCCAGCGAGCGAGGGCTGGTTATCTGGATCGAGATGTGCGCAGACGATGGCCAGGACTTCGCCGCTCGCCCGCATGGCCATTACCAAAGTTGGTTGACCCTCGATCCGGCAAATGCACGCCTGTCTCCCGAAGCACGAATCAAAGCTTTCGACGCGCACCGCTCTGCGCAAAAGGATAACGCCCATGGCTGATAAAAACGGCAACCCTCAGCAGTGTCGCGACGCTCAGTTCTCTGATAAGCCCATGGCTAATCCAGGAGTCTGCCCGTTCAAAGGTCCTGATATGGCCATCGTGCCCATGCGCTATGCGCTGGATCGTTCCCGCTATGACGTCGATCCGAGTCAGCTCACGCCACTGAGTGCCGAGGGCAAATGGAAATGCCCTCCCAAACTGCAAAGCCGCGGCTACACCTTGCGACAGCTGCGCGATGGCTTTGTGTACGTCTACGACGAAACGGATGAAGTGCTGCACGAGTACCGCTTTCAGGCGTATGACGCGAGTCTGACGCGGATTGTCTGGGGCGAAGTCGAGCAAGATATCCGGTCTGCCTCAGGTGAAAGCCGCAGCCACCTTCTTTATCCCCGCACTCACAAGTTACGCATGGCCTTCTCGCCGTATCAATGGACCTGGCGCATGTGCCAGTTGATGAGTGCCAGCGGCGTGAAGCGCGCATCGTGGCTGCGGGAGCTGGACTTACGCGATTACAGCCGACACATGAGCGCATGGCATACGCTGCCGTTGACCCGCCTGAGCAAGCGGGTAGTGGCAGACGTAGATCCTCATCCTGTAAATCACGACGGCCGGTTTGCTGATTCTGCCCATCCCCCTAAGGCGGACGACGAGGGCAAATATCCCTCTGTTTCCTTGGCCGCCGATGTGGTTTGGACCGGTAGCGTCGATGACACATCTAGTTCTGTACTGATCGCGCTGGACGATCCTTTGGCCATGCTCGAAGACTTGGGCATGCAGCTAGCGACTGATCAAGCCGCTCTTCATGAATTTCAGCTGGAGCACGAGCATGCGCTGAATATCGCGGGCGTTGTAGAAAAGCTATGCGGTACAGCGGGGGACAAGTCGCTATTGCCTGCTGCGGTACTCAAAGATGAAGCGAAAACCCGGCAGTACATCCAGGATATCGAGGCGTATTTCGAGCAGCTTCAGGTGGAAGATGACCTCAAACAAAGTGCTGACGGTCAGGTTTTGGGGCTCATTGAGTTGCCCTCTGCAGCCTTGGGCGATGAGCTCAAGGCTAATTACGGCAGTTTGCCGGATCCCGACCTGCGCAAAAGCTGGCAGGACCGCAGCAAGTGGCGACGCGAGGTCGACCTGAAAGCTGCGCGGGAATACTCCGACACCCAGAATGCGCAACTGAAGGCCCTTCGTGCGCAAGTCACTGAAACCCAGAATGACATCAAGGCATTAGTCGGCTATATCGGCACCGATCCGATTCGGCTGTTCATCGACACCACTCATTCAACCTCGCTGCTGTGGTTGCTGGAAGTTGTTTCCGACCTGCTTCGCAACCTGAGTCAGGACCTCACTTTCTCTCGCTGGCTGCAAGCGGAGGAAGAGAACAGCAAAACCCTGTTCGGCCATGCTCGTTTCGGCTTCTCCCATGTAATCAAAGATGCCATGACTAATGAAGCTAACCGCGTGATGCAGGGCATTTCCGATGTCACGGCATTAGTAGGGCGGGCAGGTGAACTGAACGGATTCCTCACCCACGATGCCTTGGCAGAAAAACCTTGGATCAAGGCGCTGAGCGAACCGGCGCAAATGACCCTGAATGCCTTGGTTGATCTGGCAAAAGGTGCAGGCAAGGCGACCTTGGAAAACATCCAGCTGGCGTTCTTTCCGGTCGACAGTCGTCTGGCCGGCGGTGCCATCAATCAAAACGCTGCCTTGATGCTGCGCAATTTGGTCATGGGGCATGTACTGCTCAACCACCCCGAGAAACTGCAAATCGACGAGGACTTCACCAAACAACACGCTGCCTGGAAGACCGAGCTCAACAAGGGGCGTGATCTTTATAAAACCGCTCAATACCGCTGGCTCTACCAGGCCAAACAATATGACCGCCGTGCTCTTGCGTCGATCATGCAAGACATCCAGCACCGGCTGACACAGCACAGGCTCAACGAGCCGCTGCTGTTTGACTATCGCAGCAAACGCTACGGTCAAGTCATGCAGGCCAAAATCGCGAACTTCTCCGCCAAACACGGCCAACTCACGCAGGAATGGAGCAAACAGGCCAAAGCCTGGAGCGCCGAACACGGCCTTAACGCTGGCGCCATCACCTGGGGTATTGCGGCCATCAACCTGCTTAACACCTTCGTTACTTACGAAACTGCTAGCCGGGATGGTGAGTTGAATAAGAAGGACTGGGCGAAGGTAGCGTCAGCTGCGGCCTATACCGGGAATGCGTTGATGGCGGTGTTTGTCGAGACTGGGTGGGGGGCGATGAAGGGGCTGGAGACGCAAATCAACAGCAAGACTGTGAAAATCACCCAGCAGTCGGCTAGCTATTGGGCTGCTACGACTGGAAAGACTTCGTCTTGGGGGAAGTTGATTCGTGGGTTCGGCGCACGGATGGTTGGGCTCGGCGGTTTTGCGCTTGTGGCCGCGTCGTTAGAGTGGTGGGACCTGAAAGATGATTACAATAATACGGCGGTAGCTCTAGATAAAAAAGTCATGGACATAAAGATCTACTCTGTCGACGCCCTGTTGATTGTTGGCGGCGCGCAAGCTTTCGCTGGTGCCGCTGCTATGGCTGGATACGGATCTATGTCGGCTTGGGCTATGCATCCAGTTGTCATGGGCCTTGTGGTAGTGATTGGTTTGGTCTATCTGTTATCTACGTTGGCCCTCAACTATTTGAAACGTGACGTAGTCGGCCATTGGCTGCACAAGTGCTGCTGGTCCCGCTACCCGGATGAGCGTTTTAAAGACCAAAATGAGGAGAATCAAGCGTTCCTTGAAATTCAACTCGCTCCGGCGCTTTTCATAAAGCCAACATTCCATGCTAGCCAACATTATTTTCCTGATATTGGTTATCTACCGACTGAGACGCAAAACGGCGCCTGGGTGCAATTGCGATTGCCCGGCACCATTCGAGGTGAGTTGGCGCATGTGAATTTGACTGCAACCGGCCGACCGCTTCCTGTCTTTCCGGTAGAGAAAGTTGGCGATAGCTTGAAGGACTGCTTCAGTGGCTACGGCACAGTTGAGGCTGTTGCTCAGTGGCGAAGAGTCTCGCCGCTCAAAACTCAGACTCGCTTCAACGAGCCGCCGCAAACCATTTCGCCTCCAGCAGACGAAGACGTTATCTGGCAAACCTGGGTTCCGCTGACTGAAAGCGCGAAATACCTGGAACTGCAAGTTTGGTACCCGGAACACATTCTGACCATACGAGAAGGCGACAAAGGATATCGCTATCAAATTGAATTGGCTCCAGAGGGAGAGACTGATGGCCGCGAGAGTCGAGTGGTTGGTTCAAATAAAAACTCACTGACGGTTGAGTCATTAGGCGGTCGCGCGGACGCTTTGCAGCTACCCGTACCGCTATAGTGATTACGAGTGCGTACTAGGCGCGAGTAGAACTTGCTCGCGGAAAGTACTCGGTCTTTCACCAAGTTTTTTGGCTGGTTAGGCCTGCGCCACTGGGGGATGTTTGGTTCTAATACCAAAATTTTCTTACATGAGAGTAGTGAAGTAGATGAGTGCGAAAGAAAATGCACAAGTACGTGAAGCTTCCCTCGGAGCAAATGTACCTCTGAAGATGGAAGTCAGGCCGATATTGATGCACTGGGAGACTAAGGTCCATGCGCATCCGACGGTATATGTGGACGTACCGATGATTGCAATTGGCTCGTTTCCATTAATGTGTTATCTCTATGGCGCTTTTTTTCATCAGAACGAAAATACTAAGCATCTATTCACGGATACGGCCTTGTTTGGCATGGCACTGGTTTTTTTCTTATGGGTTACAATCGCCCGACAAAAAACCTTTTACTCTTACCGCATTTCTGAGAAAGGCGGGGAAGTCGACTACTGGCTGTACTTTCCAAAATGCGCCGGTTGGATATTCAAAGGCATTGCGATTTTTGCATTGGTCATCGTGCTGGCCATAATCTCAATCATGCCAATGATGATTTTTGCTTTGGTCGGCGTTGGCGCTATTACCATCCCGGCTGCGTTGAAGCTGCTGGCCTGGGAGAATGAGATTGATAGCGACAGTTTTGAGTGGGATAGAGTGCAGTTAATAGTGGCGGATCGAAAGAGAAGTCTCGTGGTTCTTCAGCGAAGATACGATCCCGATATTCCGTTTGAACAAAACTACATGTATTTCAAGGTTTTTTTGCCCAAGCAGCGGTTTGATGAGTTTGTTGAAGCTTGCAAGCAATACGCCCCTTCTACAGTAGATTTTGAAGAGGGGAATGCTGGGTATTAGTCATTGTTCGCGTATTTTAGAGGCCAATGCAAGGCAGATGAGCATGACTGTAAAATATTTGGTTTAGTGCTTCATCCGGTGCCCATATTTTGAAGTTAAATAAAGTGGTTGAGAGTGAAGTTGGTGTTCACAACGCTGTAGTCGCCTGGACGATAAAAGCTTATCCACAGCCAACCTTGCCAATGGATATTGGTATGGCAGTACTTGCATTTTTTTCGGGATTATTTTTTCTTTACGGAAGGTTCGTTTATGAGGATGAGCACACCAAGCACTTGGTGGTGAACTCCGGCGTAGTAGGAGTGGTGATTGTGTTTATTTTGTGGATAGCCGTTGTTCGGCAAAAAACAGTTTACAGCTACCGCTTTACCGAATCCGGCTGCGAAGTCGAGTACTGGCTGAATTTCCCCAAATCTGGATCCTTGTTCTTCAAAGGCCTCGCCATCTTCGCCCTCATAGCCATCCTCTCCATGATCTCAATAGACCCAAGCCTGATCTGGATCGCTGCGGGGCCAGCGGGTATTTCCATCGCTGCGGCAGTTAAGCTGCTCAACTGGGAAAACCCCGTTGAGCATCACGCCACTGACTGGGCGCGCTATGACCTAGTCTTCATCGATCGCAAGCGGAAAATGGTTGTCCCCAGCTTTCACGCCGATCCCTTGGCAGGCTTCGAAGTCCACCTCGAAAAAGCCAGAATCGATGACTTCGTTGCCTTCCTGAAGACCGTAATTCCACACGCTGAATTCCGCGAAGCGGAGTGGAAGTGGTGACCCCTGAGCCACCTCGAATTCCCCAACCCGACAAGCGGTCCCACCACGGAACGATTCCCGTGAACCGGGCGTCATAACCTCCCTTGAGCCAGCCGCCATCGGCCTCGCGATTAGTCTCTGCGGGGCTTCCATGTTTTAATTGAACGCTTGTTCAACTAAAACCGGTGGTTCGCTGCCCGCTCACAACAGGAGGCTTACCCTTGCTGAATCCGTTTGTTGCTGTCTTTGCCTACGACCTTGAGGTGCATGGCTCATGAGTGCACCTGCTAGCCAATCCAGCGGTATGGTTCGCATGAATCCGCCGGTGTTTTATTTCGCGGCGACGGTTATTTTGCTGTTCGGTGTGTTGGTCATTTCCTTCCCTGAGGCTGCTGGCCAGTGGTTGTTGGCGGCGCAGAACTGGGCGGCCAATACGGTCGGCTGGTATTACATGCTGGCGATGACGATTTATCTGGTCTTCGTGGTGGTCACCGCCTTGTCTGGTTACGGCAAGATCAAGCTCGGTGCCGACCACGACGAACCCGAATTCAGTTATCTGTCCTGGGCGGGGATGTTGTTCGCTGCCGGGATCAGCATCACGCTGTTCTTCTTCTGCGTCTCTGAACCGCTGACTCACATGCTGCAGCCGCCGCAAGGCGAGGGTGGCACGACTGAGGCGGCGCGTCAGGCGATGCAGTTGCTGTTTCTGCACTGGGGCCTGCATGGCTGGGGTGTGTTTGCATTTGTCGGCATGGCGCTGGCGTATTTTGCGTATCGCCACAACCTGCCGTTGGCGCTGCGCTCCGCGCTGTACCCGCTGATCGGCAAGCGCATCAATGGTCCTATCGGTTATGCGGTGGACGGCTTCGGCATCATCGCGACCATTTTCGGTCTGGGTGCTGACATGGGCTTTGGGGTCTTGCACCTCAATTCCGGGCTGGATTACCTGTTTGATATTCCCCATACCCAATGGATTCAGGTCGGGCTGATCACGCTGATGATGGGCGCGGCGATTCTGGTGGCGATAGCCGGTGTCGACAAAGGCGTGCGCGTCATGTCCGACATCAACATGCTGCTGGCCTGTGCGCTGCTGCTGTTTGTGTTGTTTGCTGGCCCGACGCAGCATTTGCTCAACACGCTGGTGCAGAACATCGGTGATTACCTGGGGGCTATCACCACCAAGAGTTTTGATGTGTATGCCTACGACAAGCCGAGCGAATGGCTGGGCGGCTGGACGGTGTTTTACTGGGCCTGGTGGATTGCCTGGTCGCCGTTTGTAGGTCTGTTCATTGCGCGTATTTCCCGTGGCCGGACCATTCGTGAGTTCGTGTTCGGTGTACTGCTGATTCCGCTGGGCTTCACTTTGGCGTGGATGTCGATTTTCGGTAACAGCGCCATCGATCAGGTGCTCAATCACGGTATGGTCGCGTTGGGTCAGTCGGCCATTGATGATCCATCACGCACCCTTTACCTGCTGCTGGAAACCTATCCATGGAGCAAAACCGTTATTGCGGTGACGGTGTTCATCAGCTTTGTGTTCTTCGTCACCTCGGCGGACTCGGGCACGGTGGTGCTTTCGACGCTGTCGGCCAAAGGCGGTAACGCTGATGAAGACGGTCCGAAGTGGCTGCGGGTGTTCTGGGGTGTGGCGACTGCGCTGGTGACCAGTGGCTTGCTGTTCTCCGGCAGTATCGATGCGCTGAAATCAGCGGTGGTGCTGACGTCGTTGCCGTTCTCACTGATTCTGCTGTTGATGATGTGGGGTCTGCACAAGGCGTTCTTCATGGAGTCCCAGCGACAGATCGCGCAGTTGTATTCGTTGGCCCCGGTATCGGGTTCGCGACGTGGCGGCTGGCGTCAGCGCTTGAGCCAGGCCGTGCACTATCCGTCGCGAGACGAGGTGTACCGTTTCCTCGATCAAACTGTGCGTCCGGCTATCGAAGACGTCACGGCGGTGTTTGCCGAGAAAGGTCTGAATGTCGTCACTCAGCCTGACCCGGCCAACGACAGCGTCAGCCTGGAAATTGGCCATGGCGAAGAGCGGCCGTTCATTTATCAGGTGATGATGAAAGGCTTCTTCACGCCGTCGTTTGCGCGTGGCGGGATGGGCTCCAAGCAGTTGAACAATCGTCGCTATTACCGCGCCGAAGTGCATCTGAGCGAAGGCAGTCAGGATTACGACCTGGTGGGTTACACCAAGGATCAGGTCATCAACGACATCCTCGACCAGTACGAGCGCCATATGCAGTTCCTGCATTTGGTGCGTTAAAGCTGTTTTGCAGGAGCGATCGGGGGTGGCGCTCCACCGAGCACCGCGGGGCGGCGAAGGCGGTCTGTCAGCCAGATCGCTATCGCGGCCTCGCGGTGCTCGTGCGCTCCTACAGATCTAGCGTTAAGTCAGGCCAACCCGCCGTTGGCGCGCAGGATCTGCCCGTTGACCCAGCCTGATTCCGGTCCGGCCAGAAAGGACACGACATTGGCGATGTCTTCTGGCTGACCCAGGCGCTGCAGCGGCGGCATGTTCGCGAAGTTTTTGATCTGCTCTTCAGTTTTGCCATTCAAGAACAGTTCGGTAGCGACGGGGCCTGGTGCTACTGCGTTGACGGTGATGTCACGACCGCGCAGCTCCTTGGCAAACACATGGGTGAACGATTCAACGGCTGCCTTGGTGGCGTTGTAGATCGCGTAGCCTGGGATGTTCAGCGCCAGCGCCGAGCTGGAAAAGTTGATGATCCGTCCGCCGTCGTTCATTCGTGCGCTGGCTTCGCGCAAGGTGTTGAAGGTGCCCCGCGTGTTGATGGCGAACGTCTGTTCGAACAACTCATCGCTGGTATCCGCAATGGGCATGGTTTTCATGATCCCGGCGTTGTTGACCAGTACGTCGACCTTACCCAGTTTTTGCTCCGTCACGTCAAACATGATGCGCACGTCGCTTGCGTCGGCCACGTTGGCTTTGATTGCAATGGCCTGACCGCCATTGGCGACCAGATCAGCCACCAGCGAGTCAGCTTCGTGAGTGCTGTTGGCGTAGTTGACGACAACTGCAAAGCCATCGGCTGACAGACGTTTAGCAATCTCGGCACCAATGCCGCGAGACGCTCCGGTCACAATGGCGACTTTGCGAGGATTGTTCTGAGTCATGATCCACCTCCATTCTTAATGTGCCGATACTTTTACATGCTGAACGCAGTTATAGACAGGCATGGATTGGCATTGATGTTCGGGAAGCCTGAGCAAACCCAGGACCTGTAGGAGCTGCCGAAGGCTGCGATCGCAGCGTGTCAGGATAAATGCTTCGCAGCCTTCGGCAGCTCTTACAGAGAGTGCATTTCAATCCAGTTGTTTTGCATTTTTTGATGAGAGATTAGCTTGCTCGTGAAGCGTTGTAGCAGGCAATCCGGTTATGACGGTGAGATCGCAATCGCGAGCAAGCTCACTCCTACAGGGGCTCGTGTCGGTGTCGGGTAAACCGGGACGGCTCTCACATAGATAGCGCTAAAACATAGAATTTAAATCGGGATCTGCATCAAGCAGCATGCAAAAACAGAAAAGCCCAGAGCTGCATGGCGCAACCCTGGGCTTTTGGGTGAAGGCTTTAATCAGCCTTCATCGCCCTCGTCATCGTCGCCACCATCGATCTTCATGCCCAGCTCCTTGATCTTGCGAGTCAAGGTGTTACGGCCCCAGCCCAGCAGTACAGCGGCGTCGCGACGACGGCCAGCGGTATGCTTGAGAGCGGTTTCGATCATGATGCGTTCGAAAGTCGGTACGGCACTGTCCAGCAGGCTGGATTGGCCGCGAGCCAGCGCCTGATCGGCCCATTGGCGCAGCGCCTGTTCCCAGTTGGTCACTGGGGCTGCATCTTGCGGCAGGCTCAGCAGCTCGGGCGGCAAGTCGCTGATGTGCACTTCACGGCCCGAGGCCATGACGGTGATCCAGCGGCAGGTGTTTTCCAGCTGACGCACGTTACCCGGCCAAGGCAGGTGTTTGAGGTATTCCTCGGTTTCCGCCTTGAGCAGTTTCGGTTCGACCGCCAGTTCCTGAGCCGCACGACTGAGGAAGTGCTTGGAGAGGGTCGGAATGTCTTCACGACGATCCGACATGCGCGGGATATGGATGCGAATCACGTTCAGACGGTGAAACAAGTCTTCCCGGAATTTGCCTGCCTGCACCAGTGTTTCCAGATTCTGGTGAGTCGCCGCGATGATACGCACGTCGACTTTGACCGGCGTGTGGCCGCCTACGCGATAGAACTCGCCGTCAGCCAGAACCCGCAGCAAACGGGTCTGAGTGTCGGCAGGCATGTCGCCGATTTCATCGAGGAACAGTGTGCCGCCATCCGCTTGTTCGAAACGGCCGCGACGCAGGTTTGCTGCGCCAGTGAACGCGCCTTTTTCATGGCCGAACAGTTCCGACTCCATCAAGTCTTTTGGAATCGCAGCCATGTTCAGCGCAATGAACGGCGAGGCCGAGCGCGGGCTGTGGCGATGCAGGGCGTGGGCAACCAGTTCTTTACCAGTCCCCGACTCGCCGTTGATCAGCACGGTAATGTTGGAGTGGCTCAGGCGGCCGATGGCACGAAACACTTCCTGCATCGCTGGCGCTTCGCCAATGATTTCAGGCGTGCGGGTCAGCGTCGGCGCAACGTCCATGCCTTGTTGTTCCTGGGCATGCAGGTTGGCACGCTTGACCAGAGAAACGGCTTCATCGACGTCGAATGGTTTTGGCAGGTACTCGAACGCGCCGCCCTGGTAAGAGGCAACAGCGCTGTCCAGGTCTGAATGGGCGGTCATGATGATGACCGGCAGGCGAGGGTGTTGCTCGCGAATGCGCGCCAACAGGTCCAGACCACTGGCACCCGGCATGCGGATGTCGGAGATGATCACATCCGGCTGCTGACGTGCCAGGCGGCTCATCACGCCGTCGGCGCTGTCAAAGCTTTGTGTGGTCATGCCTTCTTGCTGCAAGGCTTTTTCCAGAACCCAACGAATGGAACGATCGTCATCTACGATCCAGACAGTTTCACTACGGCTCATGTCGAAGCTGCTCCTTGTTCCAGCGGCAGGAAGATCGAGAAGGTGGTGTGGCCAGGATGGCTGTCACACTCGATCAGTCCCTGGTGCTGACTAATGATGTTCTGCGTTATCGCAAGGCCGAGCCCAGTGCCGTCAGGGCGGCCACTGACCATCGGGTAGAAAATGGTTTCCTGAAGCTCGGCCGGAATACCGGGGCCGTTGTCGATGATTTCGATCTTGCTGACCAGTCGATGACGCACATGGCCGATGGTGAACTGACGCATCGCACGGGTGCGCAGGCTGATCCGGCCCAGACGCAGCTCGTTCTGGCTGCTGATGGCCTGCATCGCGTTACGCACGATATTGAGCACGGCCTGGATCATCTGTTCGCGGTCGATCAATACGTCGGGAATACTTGGATCATAGTCGCGCACCAGCGTGATGCACCCTTGGCTTTCTGCTTCGACCAGACTGCAGACACGTTCGAGCACTTCGTGCACGTTGGTCATGGCCAGCGAAGGCAGTTTGTTCGACCCGAGCATGCGGTCCACCAGATTTCTCAGGCGGTCGGCTTCCTCAATGATGACGTTGGTGTAGTCCTTCAAGCTCTCTTCAGGCAGCTCGCGGGCCAGTAATTGCGCCGCGCCGCGAATACCACCGAGTGGATTCTTTATTTCGTGAGCCAGGCCACGCACCAGCATTTTGGTGGTTTCCTGCTTGGACAGCTGCGCTTCTTCTTTGGTGATGCGCAGCAAACGGTCACGCGGATGGACCTCCAGCAGCAACAAGGTCTCGCCCTGGCTGAGGATGGGCGTTACCGCGTAATCAACGGTCAGCGTCTGGCCGGTAAGGGCGGTGAGCATGGCTTCGCGTTTGGTGAACGGGTGCGCTTGTTCCACCGCTTGACGCAGGGAGCTGAGGGCTTCTGCCGATTCAGTGAACAGCTCGCTGATGAATTGCCCATGGCTGCGCTGACCGCTGATGGCCAGCAGCATTTCCGCTGCCGGGTTCATGTACTCAAGGCGCAGGTCAGCATTGAGCAGAATGGTGGCAGTGGTCAGGTTGTCGAGTAACAAACGGTGCAGCGCGTCGCTGATAGTCATGAAAGTCGTTGACCTCTTTTGGCTCATTGCGATTCCAGGCGAGCCTCGGGTCGCAGGCGCTGGTTGGTCTTCTCCAGCGTGGGTAACGCCACTGATACGTTTGTATCCAGTGCAGATAAAGGTGCTGTTATAGCCAAGTTGCAAAAACCAAACCAAGGCTCCGAAAAGAAGCGTTTAATTCGCAAAATCGGGCTTTTTTTGGACAGTGCGTTTGAATGGTTCATTGGTGCGGAGCATTTTCGAACCAAAATGGGGTCGGCCTTCTGTTGGCTTGCAATATCTTGCACCAATTTAGGGCTTTAGTGTTTCAGGGTGTGGATCTGAATCAAAAGAAAGGCAGGATGCTGCTTTCTTCTTCTGGTTTGTTTTTCAGAGGGCACTCGGGTCGTATGCCATATTCAGCGGGTTCGCAGGGATTGGCCAGACGCTTTTGCGCCAACGAAATACGCAGCATATGGAAGGGCTGGTTGGGCGTTTTTTCCAGCACGCGTCCCGTCTCATCGAGAATCTCCACCGCGACCTGATGGGTGCCTCGATCCACATTCTTCAACGGAAAAACAGGGCTTCGTCCGGCTTGGGCGTAAGGCTGGCCATCAACCAGAAGCCGATAGCTATGACCGGGTTGCAAAGCGGGGTCGCTGGTGACGGTGACAATCAGTTCGCCTTGAGCACTGCGCACTGTCGCGTCCGGTTCTGGCACCAGAATCCGTAGCAGGTCGTAACGAAATATCGCTTTGGGTTTTGCCTTGGGTGGCGCGCTTTGCTGAACGGTACGTCTTGGTGGCGATCCGGTGGTGTTGTTACTGGGCAGGATCTCCACGCGCTTGGCGTTCTTGTGAGGCTGATCGGTGAAAACCCGATTACCTTGGGCGTCCGTGTAGGTGTACACCTCCGCCAGTGCCGGAGCAGGCAGCGCAATCAGCAAGCAGAAAACCATGCTGACCCGCATTAGGGATTCAAGGTTTGCCGACATGAACGCGCTGCACCGTCAGAGTGATGGTTGGGCTTTGCTGGATGATGCGGCCATTATCCAGCACAGCCACTGCAAAGCTGTGCTCGCCACGATCAATATTGACGACCTGCAGGCGCGGCACGTTGCCCGGTTGGCCGTAGAGTTCGCCGTCGACCAGCAGTTGCAGCAAGTGCCCTGGCATCAGTCTTGGTTTGATCGATACGCCGACGGTGAAGGTGCCGTTGTTGGCGCGTAACGCCTCGTCGGCGGGAAGATCGGTCAACTCCAGGATTTCGTAGCCCGTCTGCGCCTGAGCCTGGGGCTGCGGTTGCGGGTTTTGCGGCGGTGTCACCGGAGTCGCCATTTTCTGGGTATCAACGCTATTGAGCGGCGGCAGTTCGACAACCTTGGCCTTCACGCCATCAGGCGGCTGATTGCTGAACGCGGCGTTACCGTTGGCATCGGTGTATTTGTAGATCTGCGCTGCTGCGGGCAATGCGATCAACAGCAGCAGACAGATGAGGCTTCGGCGCATGCAGGCTCCGTGGCGTTGATGCGATTGGCGGTGTAATGGGCGCAGCATAGAACATAAATCAGCTTATGCGGCTTGCGATCATTTACGGATCACGCACAGCTCGCCTACTGCGCGAGTCAGCGCAAGATCATGAATCGGGTCTTTGGCTTGCGCCCGGGACTGTTGAATCAGCCAGTTTGGGCAGTGTGGGTCCTGACGGTACATCGCAAAGGCTGAGTATTCGCGCAGCAGTCGCGTTTGCAGTTGATCCAGCTGTGGGCGGATCTGGCCGACCAGATCCGGCCTTTGGGTGTCCGGCGCCTTGCCGGCTTCGTGCCATTTCGCGAGAAGTGCGTACTGCACCAGCTTGTTCGCTTCGATCTGCGCGGCGAGGAATTGGCTGACCTCCTGTGGATCCAGGTTGTAGGTCGGTGCAAGCTTTGCGGCTGCCGCGATGACCTGAGCTTCGCGTGGGCTGTCTTGAATCGGTTTCCCGCTGTCCCATTTGGTCAGCGCGACCTGATCTGCAATGGCAAGGCGTTCGCTGATCGTTGCCATCAAAGGTGCCAGGGGGGCAGGGGCGGGTGAGGACGTCGGTGTGGCTGAGCAGGCGGTCAGGCTGGCAAGGGTGGCGCAGAGGAAAAGCAGTCGTGGTTTATTGGTCATCTCTCTTTTTCTCTTTTCTGAATCGGGATGTAATTTGATAGTGAATCTGTAGGAGCGCACGAGCACCGCGAGGCCGCGATAGCAGTACATCAGACAGAACGCTATCGCGGCCTCGCGGTGCTCGTGCGCTCCTACAGGGGCGGCGTTCTCGATACGACAGCATGGACTCGCGCAAAGCGCTTCAGGCAACAAATATTTACTGGATATTAAACCCCGCCCATAAAAAAGGCCTCCCGAAGGAGGCCTCTTTTGTGCGTCAAAGTTGCTGACGCGACTGGATCAGCAGCTGTAGTACAGCTCGTATTCCAGTGGGTGTACGAACGTGCGTACTTTGATTTCTTCTTCGCTTTTCAGAGCGATGTAAGCGTCGATGAAGTCGTCGCTGAAAACGCCGCCTTTGGTCAGGAACGCACGACCTTTGTCCAGCTCTTCCAGGGCTTCTTTCAGGCTGCCGCAAACTTGTGGGATCTCTTTGGCCTCTTCAGGCGGCAGGTCATACAGGTTTTTGTCAGCGGCGTCGCCTGGGTGAATCTTGTTCTGGATGCCGTCCAGGCCAGCCATCAGCAGTGCTGCGAAAGCCAGGTAAGGGTTGGCGGATGGATCCGGGAAGCGAGCTTCGATACGGCGGCCTTTAGGGCTGCTGACGTAAGGAATACGGATCGAAGCGGAACGGTTACGAGCCGAGTAAGCCAGCATCACTGGAGCTTCGAAGCCTGGAACCAGACGCTTGTAGGAGTTGGTAGCCGGGTTGGTGAAGCCGTTCAGTGCTTTACCGTGCTTGATGATGCCGCCGATGAAGTACAGAGCGGTGTCGGACAGACCGGCATAGCCTTCGCCTGCGAAGGTGTTCTTGCCATCTTTGGAGATGGACATGTGAACGTGCATACCTGAACCGTTATCGCCGTACAGAGGCTTAGGCATGAAGGTCGCGGTGCGGCCGTAAGCGTCAGCAACGTTGTGAACAACGTATTTCAGGGTCTGAACTTCGTCAGCCTTTTTAACCAGCGTGTTGAATTTCACGCCGATTTCGTTCTGACCAGCAGTCGCCACTTCGTGGTGGTGAACTTCTACGGTCTGGCCCATTTCTTCCAGAGCGTTGCACATTGCGGTGCGGATTTCGTGGTCATGGTCGAATGGTGGAACCGGGAAGTAACCGCCTTTGATGCCTGGACGGTGGCCCTTGTTACCGCCTTCGATATCGGCGTCGGACATCCACGAACCTTGTTCGGAGTAGATCTTGAACATGGAACCGGAGATATCGGATTTGAACTTCACTTCGTCGAAGATGAAGAATTCTGGCTCTGGACCGGCGAATACAGTGTCACCGATACCGGTCGACTTGAGGTATTCCTCAGCGCGGTGAGCGATAGCGCGTGGGTCGCGGTCGTAACCTTGCATGGTCGAAGGTTCGATGATGTCGCAAACCAGGATCAGGGTTGGGTCTTCGGTGAACGGATCGAGAACGGCAGTTTCGTCGTCCGGCAGCAGGATCATGTCGGAGGCTTCGATGCCTTTCCAGCCAGAGATGGAGGAGCCGTCGAACATCTTGCCGACTTCGAAGAAGTCGTCTTCCAGCGCATCACGAGCCGGCATGGTCACGTGGTGCTGTGTACCTTTAGTGTCCGTGAAGCGCAGATCAATCCACTTAACGTCATGATCTTTGATGAGTTGAACCGACTTCGACATGGTGTCCTCCGGGTGGCTTCGGGCCTATTTAATGGTTTGGGCCCTTAGAATTTGGGTGATGCCGGCGCAAATACTCTGCCAAGGCAACCTGCCTCACAAGGGAGCAAATTGCATGCCAGTGCCCCGAGATGGGTTTTATGCCCGAAACGCTAGCAATTCGGGGATAAAAATCGACGATTTTAGAATTCGGCGCACCACAATGAGGCTTGATAATGGGCGTCAGGTCTTTTTTGGTGCATCGATGATTGGTTGCACGATAACTGGTTAAACCTTGAGCAATTTCCGCTATAATCCCGCCCCCTCTTTTTCGGCTGGCACCTCGCGCGCTGTTTTCATGAAACTAATCGTAAAAGTCTTCCCCGAAATCATCATCAAAAGCCCGCCGGTGCGTAAGCAATTCATCCGCCAGCTGGCCAAGAACATCCGCACCGTGCTCCGTGATCTGGACCCGGTGCTGGTGGTGGATGGCTCGTGGGACAACCTCGAGGTTCAGACGAAACTGACCGACCCCAAGGCCCTGCAGGACATGACCGACCGCCTGAGCTGCATGCCGGGCATCGCCAATTTTCTTCAGGTTGCCGAATACCCGCTGGGCGACATGGACGACATCGTTGCCAAGTGCAAACTGCACTACGCCGATTTGCTGCCGGGCAAGATGTTTTCAGTGCGCTGCAAGCGCGCCGGCAAGCACGCATTCAGCTCCATGGATGTCGAAAAGTACGTCGGTAGCCAGTTGCGCAAGCAGTGCGGTGCAGCCGGTATCGAGCTGAAAAAGCCGGAAATCGTGGTGCGAATGGAAATTCGCGACAAACGGTTGTTTGTCATCCACAGCCAGCACAACAGTGTCGGCGGATACCCGTTAGGCGCCCTCGAACAGACCCTGGTATTGATGTCCGGCGGTTTTGATTCGACCGTGGCGGCCTATCAGGTCATGCGTCGCGGGCTGATGGCGCATTTCTGCTTCTTCAATCTGGGCGGTCGTGCCCATGAACTGGGCGTGATGGAAGTCGCGCATTTCATCTGGAAGAAGTACGGCAGCTCCCAGCGCGTGCTGTTTATCAGCGTGCCGTTCGAGGAAGTTCTCGGAGAAATACTGCAGAAAGTCGATAACAGTCATATGGGTGTAGTTTTGAAGCGTATGATGTTACGCGCTGCATCCTCTATCGCTGACCGTCTTGATATCGATGTGCTGGTTACCGGCGAAGCGATTTCACAGGTTGCCAGCCAGACGTTGCCGAACCTGTCGTTGATTGACGCCGCGACTGACAAGCTGGTCTTGCGCCCGTTGATCACCAGCCACAAGCAGGACATCGTCGATCAGGCGGTTGAAATCGGTACTGCCGATTTCGCCAGGCACATGCCTGAGTATTGCGGGGTGATTTCGATCAACCCCAAGACCAACGCCAAGCGCAACCGCGTTGAGTACGAAGAGCAACAGTTCGACATGGCGGTTCTCGAGCGAGCGCTGGAGAACGCCAAACTGGTTTCGATCGATCGTGTGATTGACGATCTGAGCCAGAGTGTCGAGATAGAAGAAGTCAGTCAGGCACTGGCAGGGCAGGTCATCGTTGACATCCGTCACCCGGATGCTCAGGAAGATCAGCCGCTGGTATTGCCTGGTATTGAAGTACAGGCGCTGCCGTTCTATGCATTGAACAGCCGCTTCAAGGAACTGGATAACACGCGCCAGTACCTGTTGTATTGCGACAAAGGCGTCATGAGTCGCCTGCATGCTCACCATTTGCTCAGTGAGGGGTATGCCAATGTGCGCGTTTATAGACCGAGCTAAGTGCCCGGGGCTGTTTGCCTGTGGCTTGCGTCACCGGCCCCCCGACGCCAGTCGTCTAGCCGTAACGGCTTTGGCCGACTCTGACGTTATAAATAGCTGTTTAGCAGTATTCAGCTAACCGAATCCTCTGATCGAGATACACAAGTGATCGAAAATCTACGCAACATCGCCATCATTGCTCACGTTGACCACGGTAAAACCACCCTGGTAGACAAACTCTTGCGCCAATCCGGCACTCTGGAGCGTAACGAGCTCAACGACGAGCGCGTGATGGACTCCAACGACCAGGAGAAAGAGCGCGGTATTACCATTCTGGCGAAAAACACCGCCATCAACTGGAACGGCTACCACATCAACATCGTGGACACCCCGGGCCACGCCGACTTCGGTGGTGAAGTTGAGCGCGTAATGTCGATGGTTGACTCCGTGCTGCTGCTGGTTGACGCTCAAGACGGCCCTATGCCGCAAACCCGTTTCGTGACCAAGAAGGCTTTCGAAGCCGGCCTGCGTCCAATCGTGGTCATCAACAAGGTTGACCGTCCAGGCGCGCGTCCGGACTGGGTTCTGGATCAGATCTTCGACCTGTTCGACAACCTGGGTGCTACCGAAGAACAGCTGGACTTCAAAGTCGTCTACGCCTCGGCCCTGAACGGTATTGCCGGTCTGGACCACGCTGAAATGGCTGAAGACATGACCCCGCTGTACCAGTCGATCGTCGACAACGTACCAGCGCCGTCTGTTGACCGTGACGGTCCGTTCCAGATGCAGATCTCCGCTCTGGACTACAACAGCTTCCTGGGTGTTATCGGCGTTGGCCGTATCGCTCGTGGTCGCGTCAAGCCGAACACCCCGGTTGTAGCGATCAGCGCCGACGGCAAACGCCGTAACGGTCGTATCCTGAAGCTGATGGGTCACCACGGTCTGCACCGCATCGACGTTGAAGAAGCAGCAGCTGGCGACATCGTTTGCATCAGCGGTATGGATTCGCTGTTCATCTCCGACACCCTGTGCGACCCACTGAACGTGGAAGCAATGGTGCCGTTGACCGTTGACGAACCTACCGTTTCGATGACTTTCCAGGTAAACGACTCGCCGTTCTGCGGTAAAGAAGGCAAGTTCGTGACGTCCCGTAACATCAAGGAACGTCTGGACAAAGAGCTGCTGTACAACGTTGCTCTGCGCGTTGAAGAAGGCGACACCGCTGACAAGTTCAAGGTCTCGGGCCGTGGTGAGCTGCACTTGTCGGTACTGATCGAAACCATGCGTCGCGAAGGCTTCGAAATGGGTGTCGGTCGTCCGGAAGTGATCATCCGTGTTGTTGACGGCGTGAAGCAGGAACCGTTTGAAAACGTCACCATCGACCTGCCAGAAGAATCCCAGGGTTCCATCATGGAGCAAATGGGTCTGCGCAAAGGCGATCTGACCAACATGGTTCCGGATGGCAAGGGCCGTGTGCGCCTTGAGTACAACATCCCTGCTCGTGGTCTGATCGGCTTCCGTAACGAGTTCCTGACCCTCACCTCCGGTGCAGGCATCCTGACCTCGATCTTCGACCGCTACGACACCATGAAGTCGGGCGACGTGTCGGGCCGTCAGAACGGCGTTCTGGTTTCGGTTGAAACCGGCAAGGCTCTGACTTACTCGCTGGAAACCCTGCAGGCTCGTGGCAAGCTGTTCGTTGAACACGGTCAAGAGATCTACTGCGGTCAGATCGTTGGCTTGAACAGCCGCGACAACGACCTGGGTATCAACCCAACCAAAGGCAAGAAGCTCGACAACATGCGTGCTTCGGGTAAAGACGAGACCATCGCTCTGGTTCCACCTGTCAAGTTCACCCTTGAACAGGCTCTGGAATTCATCCAGGACGACGAGCTGTGCGAAGTGACTCCTAAGTCCATCCGTCTTCGCAAGAAGATCCTGGACGAAAGCGAGCGTACCCGCGCTGCCAAGAAAGCCAAGAACTGATTAGTTTTTAATCAGGCTTGAAAAAACGCCCCCGACCGCAAGGTCGGGGGCGTTTTTGTTTGTGTGGCGTTTGCTGATCGTAGACTTTGATGACGTGGGACCGGCTTCAGCCGGGAAAAGGCCGGGACAGATGCTGAATCTTCATCTGCAGAAATACTGTATTCCCGGCTAAAGCCGGTCCCACGTCGTCAATCAGCTTGCGGACAAACATAGAGTCGCCCACAGGTGCCCATGTCAAAAGCGCCGCGCGGTGTCAGAAGCTGCTCAGAACTTCGGAAACGGCGTGCTGGTGTTGTTCTTCAGTGTGCCGCTCGCTTGGCGAACCACATCTTTGGGCTTGTAAGCGCAGTAGCCGGGACGCGGGCCAACCTTGGGGTGATTGCGGCAAGTGTCCGGGCGTTTGTCGTAGATGGTGCACAAGCGGCTCTTGCGATCCAGATACAGGCAGTCGTTGTTGCTCATGCGCTGCAAGGTGAAGATTTCGGATTTCTGGTTGTAACGCTCGACAATCCCTTCCTTCTGCAAACGCTTGGCGATGTTCTTCGCCGGTTCGCCCCGTTCGAATTCATCGACGATGCCGATGCGGATCAAGTCCTTGATCTTCACTTCCACAGGCAGCGTGCAGCAGCTGGAAATGCAGCCTCCGCACATATGGCTGGAGTATTTGGCCCAGGTATCGATACGGTCGATTTCTGCGGCGGCGATCAAGGTCGGTTTCATGAGCAATACGGTTCCGGGTGTATCGGGCGCGCGATGATACCGGTGTCCGGGGAAATCGAGTAATCAAAAATCACGAATGCGACTGCCGGACATTTGCAAACGGCGCTGCACCTCTGTGGGAGATTCTATGTCTGCAAGTTGACGTGGGACCGGCTTTAGCCGGGAAGGCGGCATTCCTGACGATAAAGATGTAGTGAATGAGCCGGCCTCTTCCCGGCTAAAGCCGGTCCCACGTCCTTAGTGGTTCCTGTGGGGTGCAGGGTTCGCGGTGTGATCCCCAAGCATCCATACAGTCAGGTTTTTACCAACACTTTCGCCAATTCTTCAATCTGCTCCTGCCGCTCAGCCTGATTCAGCTTCGCCCCAGGATTCAGCGACGACCATTGCGGATGAGCGCGGGCTTTTTGCAGCGCGTCGGGCAGCTTGCCTTCACGCCAGGTTTTATCCTGTGGTGTGGTCAACTGGATGCTTTCCATGGCGGCATGGCCTCTGGCGCCCAAGGCGATCAGCAAATGGCGCTGACGCAGCGCAAGCAGGCGAAGTACGGCATCGTCCACCGTCAGTTCGCGCTGGCCTTTGATCTTGCCTAGCAATCGTCCGCCGTAACTGCGTGCAGTCTGTAATGCACCACCGGCAATCGCCCCGGCCAAGGCCGCTGCGCCCATGGTGAGGCCGCCCACCAGCAAATCGACACCGGCACCTGCTGCTGCGCCTGCCGCAATTCCGCCGCCGACTCGTACGCCCAGTTGCTTCAGGGTTTCCGGGTTGAACAAATCGTCGCCCCAACGCCCGTCCAGCAGCGGCAAATCGCTGGATGCCGCGTCCTGAACGCGAAACGCATAAAGCTTGAGCAGCTCTTCCACGCAGCGCTGTTCGCGCTGGCGCACCGCTTTGCGCAGCTCATCGATAGCTTGTTGCTCTTGGCCCGATTCAGTTGAAACACCGCGGCGGCAGGCGGCACAGTCGATGAGTAACTGCGCGATCAACCGGCTAGCACTTTGTCGTCGGATTTCGCGCTGGACCTCAAGATCCAGAATCAGCCGTTCCAGTTGATCTCTGGAGTTTTCCAGCAGCAGGGCAAGGCTTTCATAAAGCCGCCGCTCCCCATCTTCTGGCGGCGCGACGCTGTCGAAACGGACCAGTGCATGCAGGCCCAAGCGTGCGAGGGCTTCGCGCCACGCGGGTTCCCGATGCTCTGTGCTGCTGACGAAGTTGAGGACGGGCAGCAACGGTTTGCCACAACTGGCCAGGATCGACAGCTCGTCACGGTACTTGGCCAGCACCGGCTCACGGGCGTCGATGATGTACAGCCCCGCGTCCGACGCCAGTAACTGGCGCAGGACTTTGGCTTCCTGCTCGAAGCGCTGTCTCGCCTCGCTGCCTTCCAGAAAGCGCGCGAGCCGGGCGGGACCGTCCAGCCGCTCGCCCGGTCGATCCTGGCGTTCGAGAAAATCCAGCAGCGCGATGGCGTCTTCCAGGCCCGGCGTGTCGTACAGTTCAAGCAGCGCCTGGCCATCCACGGACAGCCGCGCACCTTCCACATGGCGGGTGGTGCTTGGCCGGTGAGAGACTTCCCCAAAGCCTACATCGCGAGTCAGCGTTCTTAGCAGCGAGGTCTTGCCGACATTGGTGTGGCCGACCACCGCCAGTTTCAGCGGGCGGATCTTGTCCTCGTCAGTCATGGCCTGTCTCCAGCCAGTTCAGGGGTGCACTGTCGCTCCACGCGAGATCCAGTTGCTGCAGCGCTGCATGCCAGTCGCTGACTCGCTCGGCGTTCAGATGTTGCCCATCAGGAGCCGGTAGCAACCAGACCCGTGTTGCGCCTGCACAGCGAGCCAGTTCGGCAACCAGTGCAAGGCTGCCGCGATCAGTTGAGCGACGCGGATCGCAGGCAATAACCAGTCGTGCGGGTGGGAAGCGGGTCAGTTGATCAAGCAGTTTTTGCCGGGATTCCCGGCTGTCGAGAATGCCTGCATCGACCACGCCTTCCGGCAATAGCGGTGGCCAGGGCTGTTCATCGTCCAGCTCGATAGCGACCAGCAATGCGCCATCGCTGTGTTGTGCTGCGCCATTGGGCAGTACTTGATGCAGTTGCTCTGGCGCTGCGTCGCTGACTCCAAGTCGTTCGCTGCTAGGCATAAGCCGTTCGCGAAGTTGGCTGTAACCGGGCAAGGTCAGGTCCAGACTCAGCGCAGCCCGACCGATGCGCCAGCGCCACAGGCAGACCAACGCAAGGATCAGGCGCGGCACGATGCCATAGACCAAGAGCACACCCACCAGCCACGCCGCCCAGGCCTGGCGACCTGATTCAACAATTAGAGCGCTGTCACCGCTGGCGCGGATCATGGACTCGTCCGGCACAGTGAAGCCCAGCATAGCGGGGAGAATGCCGAGTGTCTGGGTCAGACTGACGAAGGTGTCGCTGCCCAAAATAGTCGTTTCCCACACAAAGCCGTAACGTCGCGTCGCCATTAACATCAACAGCAGCACCAGCGCGCTGACCAGTGCCAGCAGCCACAAGCCATGGATCAGCGCCCCCAGCACCCATCGATTCAGGCGTTTGCGCTGCAGCAGCACAATCAGCGCAGGGGCAAGCTGTGCGGCCTGGGCATCACGGGCGAGCTTTTCGCTGAGCCATAGCCAGAGACGTCCAAGGCTTGCAGTATTTTGTCCGGTGACGCTAAAGCTCATCGCCCAACTGAACAGCATAATCAGGTTCAGCCCGAGCAGGCTGCCCAGCGCCCAGAACACGTTGACGGGCGTCTGGCCGTCGCCCAATGCCGCGAATGCCAACCCGGCACCGCTGAGCACCGAGAAAATAGCCAATGCGATCAGCGCCAAACGGGCGCCTTGTTTCCAGTGTGGTAGCGCGGCGCGCATGCCGTCGCGTTCGGCCAGCCACAGGGCCCGGTTTTGCACGCGGTTCGTCAGGTCGCCACCGTTGGCCCGGGCGCGACGGTTGGCTTCAAGGTCTTCCAGCGGGCCGGCCTGTTCTTCGCGCAGGCGCACGGCTTCAGTCAGCCAGAGGGTATCGAGGGGAGTCAGAGCAGTCACACAGCGTCTCGTCGAATGAATCAGTAAAGGAGCATAACCTCTGCGCCCTGCATTCGAGCAGTTCGGCCGCTACGAATTCAGTGTCAGCGTCTGTTATTCTCGCCGCCATGAAAAATCAACTTCCGCTTAGCCTGATTGCCGCTCTTGGTGAGAACCGAGTGATTGGCGTCGACAATTCCATGCCTTGGCACTTGCCGGGGGATTTTAAATATTTCAAGGCGACGACCTTGGGCAAGCCCATCATCATGGGCCGCAAGACCTGGGATTCGCTGGGTCGGCCGCTGCCCGGTCGCTTGAATCTGGTGGTCACGCGTCAGGCGGACCTGCAACTGGAGGGTGCCGAGGTCTTCACGTCGCTGGAGTCCGCCGTTGCCCGCGCAGACGAGTGGGCGCGTGAGCAGGGCATAGCGGAAGTGATGCTGATCGGCGGTGCGCAGTTATATGCCCAGGGTTTGGCTCAGGCAGATCGCTTGTACCTGACCCGTGTGGCGTTAAGCCCCGAAGGCGATGCGTGGTTTCCGGAGATTGATCTCGCCGAATGGGCGTTGGTGTCCGAGGTGGTGAATCCGGCGGTGGATGACAAGCCTGCGTATAGCTTCGAGGTGTGGGAGCGCCGGTAGGAGGCAAATTGTTGGTGAGGCATTTGTTCCTGTCGCCGTCTGGAATATCGCCTCGCGAACAAGTTCGCTCCTACCGAGGATGGAGTGGTCCTGTCATAAAAGTGTCGCAATCGGAAAGCTCCGTCGCGAATCGCGTTCAAGGTGACGCCTTCGGGACGTACACCGTCGCTGGTATCCCCAATCAGTCATCATAATTTGTTACGGTCGATCCTCTTAACTTTCAGGGGGATACCACGATGAAGTTCGCTCCACGATTGCTTGCCGCTGCACTCTGCCTTGGTCTGGCCGGGCAGGCGTTTGCTGCCACCGAGTTGAAGCACTGGCCTGAGCCCGCCGCAAAAGCACTCGATGCGATGATTACTGCCAATGCCAACAAGGGCAATTACGCGGTTTTCGACATGGACAACACCAGCTATCGCTTCGACCTCGAAGAGTCGCTGCTGCCGTACATGGAAAGCAAAGGGCTGATCACCCGGGAGAAACTCGATCCGTCCCTCAAGCTCATGCCTTTCAAGGACACGGCTGACCACAAGGAAAGCCTGTTCAGCTATTACTACCGCCTATGTGAAGTCGACGACATGGTTTGCTACCCATGGGTCGCTCAGGTGTTTTCGGGCTTTACCCTCAAAGAGCTCAAGGGCTATGTCGATGAGCTGATGGCCTTGGGTAAGCCGATTCCGGCGACTTACTACGAGGGTGATGTGGTCAAGAAGCTTGATGTCGAGCCGCCACGTATCTTCACCGGCCAGAAAGAGCTGTTCAACAAGCTGATGGAAAACGGCATTGAGGTCTACGTGATGACCGCCGCATCCGAAGAGCTGGTGCGGATGGTCGCCTCTGATCCCAAGTACGGCTACAACGTCAAACCGCAAAACGTAATTGGCGTGACCCTGCTGCTCAAGGACAAGAAAACCGGAGAATTGACTACGGCGCGCAAGCAGATCACGGCGGGCAAGTACGATGAGAAGGCCAACTTTGGTCTTGAGCTGACGCCTTATCTCTGGACACCTGCGACCTGGATGGCGGGCAAGCAGGCGGCCATCCTGACCTACATCGACCAATGGAAGAAGCCGGTTCTGGTCGGTGGCGATACCCCCACCAGCGATGGCTACATGCTGTTCCACGGTGTAGACGTCAGCAAGGGCGGTGTGCACTTGTGGGTTAACCGCAAAGACAAATACATGACCCAACTCAACGGCATGATCAAAAGCAATGCCGAGGCCCAGGCCAAAGAAGGTTTGCCGGTGACGGCGGACAAGAACTGGGTGATCGTCAAGCCGGATGAGATTCAGTAGGAACTACTTTCAGGTTTACGCTGGATCTGTGGGAGCGAGGCTTGCCCGCGATAAGGCTGGACGCGATGTGCCTGATACCTGCGGCGTCCTTATCGTGGGCAAGCCTCGCTCCCACAGGTTTTGCGTTGATCCTGGCAGTCCAATAAAAAACCCGGCATCGCTGCCGGGTTTTTTGTGTTCACTGAGAAAGCTTAAGGCACCAGCTTGTCCAGCAACGCCTTGTCGCGCACAGCGCCTTTGTCGGCACTGGTGGCGAGCAGGGCGTAGGCTTTCAGGGCAGTCGTCACCTTACGTGGGCGGGATTCGACCGGCTTCCAGCCTTTCTTGTCTTGTTCGGCACGGCGCGAGGCCATCTCTGCGTCATCGATCAACAGGTTGATCGAGCGATTCGGAATGTCGATCAGCACTTTATCGCCGTCACGCACCAGACCGATTGCACCACCCGCAGCTGCCTCAGGCGACGCGTGACCGATGGACAGGCCGGAAGTACCCCCCGAGAAACGGCCGTCGGTGAGCAATGCGCACGCTTTGCCCAGACCTTTGGATTTCAGGTAAGACGTCGGGTACAGCATTTCCTGCATACCCGGGCCGCCTTTCGGGCCTTCGTAGCGGATGATCACGATATCGCCCGCTTTGACCTCGTCAGCGAGGATGCCACGCACTGCGCTGTCCTGGCTTTCGAAGATCTTCGCGTTGCCTTCAAACAAGTGAATCGACTCGTCGACGCCAGCGGTTTTCACGACGCAGCCGTCCAGCGCGATGTTGCCGTACAGCACGGCCAGGCCGCCTTCTTGCGAATACGCATGTTCGAAACTGCGGATACAGCCGTTTTCGCGGTCATCGTCCAGGGTTTCCCAGCGAGTCGACTGGCTGAACGCCGTCTGCGTCGGAATACCGGCCGGGCCTGCACGGAAGAACGTGTGCACGGCTTCGTCGTCAGTCTGGGTGATGTCCCATTTGGCGATGGCTTCGGCCATGGACGGGCTGTGGACGGTCGGCAGGTCGGTGTGCAACAGACCGCCGCGGGCCAGGGAGCCGAGGATGCTGAAGATACCGCCTGCGCGGTGCACATCTTCCATGTGGTACTTCTGGATGTTCGGCGCCACTTTGCACAGCTGCGGAACGGTGCGGGACAGGCGATCGATGTCACGCAGGTCGAAAGCGATCTCGGCTTCCTGAGCGGCTGCCAGCAAGTGCAGGATGGTGTTGGTCGAACCGCCCATGGCGATGTCGAGCATCATCGCGTTCTCGAACGCCTTGAAGTTGGCGATGTTGCGCGGCAGCACGGCGTCGTTGTTTTCGATGTAGTACTGACGGCACAGATCGACGATGGTCCGGCCAGCCTGCAGGAACAGTTGCTCGCGGTCGCTGTGAGTGGCCAGTGTCGAGCCGTTGCCCGGCAATGCCAGACCCAGTGCTTCGGTCAGGCAGTTCATCGAGTTGGCGGTGAACATGCCGGAGCACGAGCCGCAGGTCGGGCAGGCGCTGCGCTCGTATTCGGCGACTTTTTCGTCGCTGGCTGTCGAGTCGGCTGCGATGACCATGGCATCGACCAGGTCCAGGCCGTGGGAGGCGAGCTTGGTCTTGCCAGCTTCCATCGGGCCGCCGGAAACGAAAATCACCGGGATGTTCAGGCGCAAAGCAGCCATCAACATGCCGGGTGTGATCTTGTCGCAGTTGGAGATGCAGACGATGGCGTCAGCGCAGTGAGCGTTGACCATGTATTCCACGGAGTCGGCGATGATCTCGCGGCTCGGTAGCGAATACAGCATGCCGTCGTGGCCCATGGCGATGCCATCATCCACAGCAATGGTGTTGAATTCTTTGGCGACCCCACCGGCACGCTCGATTTCACGGGCAACCAGTTGGCCCATGTCTTTGAGGTGGACGTGGCCCGGTACGAACTGCGTGAACGAGTTGGCAACGGCAATAATCGGTTTCTTGAAGTCCGCGTCTTTCATCCCGGTGGCGCGCCACAAGGCACGAGCGCCGGCCATATTGCGGCCGTGGGTGGACGTTTTCGAGCGGTAATCAGGCATGGAGCACTCCGGGCGGCTAATCAGTTGAATAAACAGGAAGTGAGCTTCTAGTGTCTTCACAGAACAAACGGCAGTGACCGCTTGCTGCGAGGGAAACCGACGCCACGGGATCACCGTGCGCTCGGCCTGAGCTCATAAACCCGCCGGGGATGAATGGCGATGAATAGCGTGATTCTACACCTGTGAGGGGGAGAAGGGATGTGGCGGGGTGGATTTATGGATGAATGAAATCTATAGCCAGACGGCATCCCAAAGCGGGTAGTCGCCATAGCGTTTTACCAGGCCTGCACGAATCGGGTTGGCAATGATGTAACGCGCTGCCTGGATGATTTCGCTTTCTTGTCGAATTGCCCGGTCGTGGTAACCCTTTTGCCAGAGCTTGAATTGTTGGTTTTTTGCTCTGGTTATGGCAAGAGCGCTGCCGGATTTCACTTTGCGCATAAGCATGCCTAGATCGCTGCTCTTCAATTCTATAAGCCAGTGAAAATGATCCGGCATAACTACCCATGCTAAAGAGTTCGCCAGCTCTTGATCTTGTGCTTTGCGGAGCTCACTCACCAAGAGTCGCCCCAGCGTCCAGTCAGAAAAAATGGGTTCTCGGTTTTGAGTGACGGATGTCAGCAGATAAATGCGACCGGTCTCGCAATAGCGACCTTGGCGTAATTTCGAGCCGCGACATGAATCAGTCATACCATGCCCTCCATCCTGATTTGAGACAGGAAGGTTAGGCGGTGACGGTGGGCTCTGTGGCTCTGAACTGGCTCTTGATGTGTCTGTTCCGATGCCATCGCGGGCAAGCGCGCTCCTACAGGATCACATTTCAACTGTAGGAGCGCGCTTGCCCGCGATGACGTCAGTTGCCGTTACGCAAATTCAAACCCAACCATTCGTCTTACGCCCGCGAGTCATGGCGGGGATGATCAGGCCGACCAGCAGGCCTGCTAAAGGATTCCAACTGTAGGAGCGAGCTTGCTCGCGATGGTGTCAGAGGCCGTTACGCGAATTCAAACCCAACCATCATTCTTCTTACGCCCACGGGTCATGGCCGGGATGATCAGGCCGACCAGCAGGCCTGCTCCGGCGATGCTGCCGCCGTAGACCATGTAGCGCATCAGGACGAGGTTGTTTTCGTCGCCGAGTTTGGCCTGGGTTGTACGCAGTTCAGACTGGGCTGCGGTGAGTTGTTCGTTGAGGTCTTTGCTGCGGGCCTCCAGCTCGTCAATCAGCTTTTTGCGGGTATCCAGGGTTTCCTGCATTCCTTGCACGCGCACCTTCCAGCCATCATCAATGGTCTTGAGCTGGCCGCTCAGGTCCGCCACCTGCTGAGTCAATTCCGGCAGACGCTCAGCCTGGCCGGGCTGGCTTTGCAGGTCGGCGGTCGGAATCCACACCGAGTTGCCACCCTCGCGCACCTGGCTGTAATCGCCCTGGGTGCTGATCAACTCAACCTTCTGCCCGGACTTGAGGGTGCCCACAATACGATAGCCGTCGGTGGGTCCGCTGCGCACGTAGGTGTTGAGGCTGTCACTGACCCAGCGGTCGTTGGGTTTGGTTTCTGCCGCATGGGCTGTACTGCAAGCCGCAATCAGCAAGCCCGCGCCCAGAGTGCGGTAGTTGAAAACACGAGGAAGACGAGAGATGAACGCTGAAAGATGACGAGACATAGACATGGTTATCTTCGATAAAAGGAAAGATAAAGGCGCCGATGTTCGGGCCGGTAAAGATGGGGCAGTGATCTGCAGGGCAAAAGCGCTGCAACTGCGATGGATGATCGGCATAGGCGACAAGGGGAATACATGAGCCTTTTGGGGCTCAACGCCAGCAACGCCATCCTTTTTTATCCCCACACACTGACCGTCAAAAACCGTTCGGGTTCATTGCCGGGGTGGGGCGGTGACGGTTTTCTGACTTGCGGTAGGGAATGTCTGGGCCTGGGCGACCGCAAAATCGTTTGGCAGATGGTCGTGATATCCAGATTACAGTTTTGTTTGTAGGAAGCTTCTGAAAGTGCTGCTGACGGATTTTTTACATCCAATCATCTCTATAGGATGCCGAAGCACCGGAGCGCTTTCCACGAAGGAGGCCCGGTTTGGTCGGGAGGATGAGGTGGGCGACAGTTTTGTTTGTGTCGTAGGCATGAAGGCGGATTGCGGTGAGTGCGGCAAAACGTTCTTACCGAGCAAGGAACAGCAAAAAACATTGTTTATAAGGCAGCCTTTGGCCTGTCCACATTGTCAATGCATGTTGATCTCGCCTCAAGAGCAGCTTGATGCTCTGAGAGATAAGGGCAATCCTGGAATGAGCTATATCCCGACGATGATAATCATGGGCATCTGCAACATGGTGTTTTTTGGGATGGTTATCGCGGAGATAATCGACCAGGAGGCCGTAATTCTTTTAGGCTTCGCGGTCGCTATTTTTGGGCTCATGATAGTCAGCTTCGGTTTCAAGTCAGCTACTCGTGACCTGAAACTCCAGCTGGAGAAAAACGACTCCCCTTGATTCAAAGAGAGTCGTTGCAGCTTAGCTATTCGGCAACAACCGGCAGGTGATGCTCTTGATGTAACGCGTTTCGGCGATCGCCGGGTGTACCGGGTGATCCGGGCCCTGGCCGCCGCGCTCAAGCAGCTGGATGTTGCGATCCAGGTGGCGGGCGCTGGTCAGCAGGATGTTTTGCAGGTCATCTTCCGGCAAGTGCATCGAGCACGACGCGCTGATCAGGATGCCGTCCTTGCTGAGCAAACGCATGGCTTGTTCGTTCAGGCGACGGTATCCGGCCTCACCGTTTTTCAGGTCTTTCTTGCGCTTGATGAAGGCCGGTGGGTCGGCGACGATCACGTCGAAGCGCTCTTCGCTGGCTTTCAGCTCTTTAAGGGCTGCGAACACGTCACCTTCGATGCAGGTGAGTTTCTCCGCGAAGCCGTTCAGTGCAGCGTTACGCTCCACGCCATCCAGTGCAAATGCAGATGCATCAACGCAGGTCACGTCAGTTGCGCCGAACGCTGCCGCCTGAATGCCCCAGCCGCCGATGTAGCTGTAGAGGTCGAGAACGCGTTTGCCTTTGACGTACGGAGCAATGCGGGCGCGGTTCATGCGGTGATCGTAGAACCAGCCGGTTTTCTGACCTTCCATGACCGGCGCTTCGAACTTCACGCCGTTCTCTTCCAGTGCGACCCATTCCGGGACCAGACCGAAAGCCGTTTCCACGTAACGGTTCAGGCCTTCTGCATCACGGGCAGCCGAGTCGTTCTTGAACAGAATGCCGCTTGGCTTGAGCACTTGAATCAGAGCGGCAAGCACGTCTTCTTTGTGTTTTTCCATGGTGGCGGAAGCCAGCTGGACCACCAGAATGTCGCCGAAGCGATCAACAACCAGACCCGGCAACAAGTCCGAATCGCCGTACACCAGGCGATAGAACGGCTTGTCGAACAGGCGATCACGCAGAGACAAGGCCACGTTGAGGCGATGCACCAGCAACGACTTGTCCAGCGGCAACTTGACGTCCCGCGACAGCAGGCGGGCGCAGATCAGGTTGTTCGGGCTCATGGCGACGATGCCCAGCGGTTTGCCGCCTGCGGCTTCCAGCACGGCTTGATCACCTGCGGCAAAGCCGTGCAGCGGGGTCGCGGCTACGTCGATTTCGTTGCTGTAGACCCACAAGTGACCGGCGCGCAGGCGACGGTCGGCGTTGGCTTTGAGGCGCAAGCTAGGCAGGGACATGACGTCGCTCCGGAAAAAAGAGCGGGATTATACCGCGTCATTCCGCTCTGGGGCGCGATGATGTGAATTAACCGGCTGGCGGTTGTGTGAGTACGAGCACGAGCATCCCGACTGCCCGAGTCCTGTTTTTGAAATGAATTTCTACAGAATCTTCCCGGCTTGAAATTACCGCACATATCGATATCTTTTAGCTGCTTGCAAGGGCTGCTACTTCAATGACGGGATAATTGACGCCTTGAAGTCGATTACCGTCAGCATTGGTGGCTATAAAGCCACGGGTATGAAGGAGTAGAATCCAGATCTGTCCTTGAGTGTTTACCTATGTCCGAAGAGCTTACGTCCGAGCAGATTCAGCAAGTCTTGCAGGGCATCAGTGTGCCTCCGCAACCGCAAATCATGGTTGATTTGCAGATGGAACAGTACATGCCAGACCCTGATCTTGATGTGATCGCGAAGCTGATTTCTCAGGATCCCGGTTTGTCGGGTGCTTTGCTGAAAATCGTCAACTCGGCTCACTATGGACTTGCCAACAAGATTGCCTCGATCCAGAAGGCGGTCAATCTGTTGGGGATTCGCTCAGTGATTAACCTGATCAATGCGCAGTCGATCAAGGGCGAAATGAGCGACGAAACCATCGTGACGTTGAACCGTTTCTGGGATTCGACGCAGGATGTGGCGATGACAAGTCTGACACTGGCCAAGCGCATTGGCTCGCAGACTGTGGACGAATCCTACGCGTTGGGTCTGTTCCATGACTGCGGTATTCCACTGATGCTCAAGCGCTTTCCCAACTATATGGACGTGTTGGAGCAGGCTTATACCAGTGCGAGCGGGGAGCGCCGGGTGGTGGACACCGAGAACGAAACGTTTGATACCAACCACGCCGTTGTCGGCTATTTCACTGCAAAGTCCTGGCGTTTGCCCGAACATGTCACCAATGCCATCGCCAACCACCATAATGCGCTGGCGATTTTTCAGGATGACTCCAACCGCAATGCCCCGCTGAAAAATCTGCTGGCGGTGCTGAAAATGGCCGAACATATCTGCGCGTCGCACAAGGTGCTCGGCAATGAGGATGAAGATCATGAGTGGAATGCCATCGGGCATCTGATCCTCGATTACGTTGGGCTGTCCGATTACGATTTCGAAAACCTCAAAGAAAGCATTCGCGAGCTGTCCGCGCACTGATCCCGCGCGCGGTCGCATCGCTTCGCGCATCACCGAGTTACCCATGCCTGAATTACCCGAAGTTGAAACTACCCGCCGGGGCATTGCGCCTCATCTTGAAGGTCAACGTGTCAGCCGCGTCATCGTGCGTGACCGACGTCTGCGCTGGCCGATCCCTGAAGATCTGGATGTCCGCCTTTCAGGGCAGAAGATCGTAGTGGTCGAGCGACGCGCCAAGTATCTGCTGATCCAGGCTGAAGTAGGGACGTTGATCAGCCACCTGGGTATGTCGGGCAACTTGCGTCTGGTGGAAGCCGGCATGCCTGCGCTCAAGCATGAGCATGTGGACATCGAGCTGGAGTCCGGCATGGCGCTGCGCTATACCGATCCACGTCGGTTCGGTGCGATGCTCTGGAGTCTGGACCCGCTTAATCATGAGCTGCTGGTACGCCTCGGGCCTGAGCCGCTGACCGATCTTTTCGATGGCCAGCGCCTGTTCGAGCGTTCGCGGGGCAAGTCCATTGCAGTCAAACCGTTCATCATGGACAACGCGGTCGTGGTGGGCGTGGGGAATATTTACGCCACCGAGGCATTGTTTGCAGCGGGTATTGATCCGCGCCGTGAGGCAAAAACCATTTCTCGTGCCCGTTATTTGAGATTGGCGATTGAGATCAAACGCATCCTGGCCGCCGCCATCGAGCGTGGCGGTACGACGTTGCGTGACTTCATTGGTGGTGATGGTCAGCCCGGTTACTTTCAGCAAGAGTTGTTTGCCTATGGCCGCGGTGAGCAGCCCTGCAAAATCTGTGGCACTACGTTGCGTGAAATCAAGCTGGGGCAGCGGGCGAGTGTGTATTGCCCCAAATGTCAGAAGTAGGCCGGTTATTCCCCGTTTTTGTAGGCGCTCACGAGCAGCGCGAGGCAGCGATAGCGTTCTGTCTGATACACCGCCATCGCTGCCTCGCGTTGCTCGTGAGCTCCTACAGGGGCATCGGTTGAATCAGATATTGGTGGGCCCAAAATGATCCGCAATACTGCCCCACTTGCTTAACCGTCATCGCTGTTTATAGTTAACGGCAACCCATCCCGCTGCACATGAAGGACCATGCCATGAAGCCGTTTCGACTGATCGCCGCCAGCCTGGCTTTGAATTTCGGTTTGCAGGTGATGCCCGCAATGGCCAGTGAAACCGTGAATCACGGCAGCGGAGACCCGGTTTACAGCATCCAGAATCCACCGGCCTACGCCATGATCGGCGACTTGCTGATTGCCAGACCGTTGCTAATCGCGGCCACTATTGTCGGCGCCGGTCTATTTGTCATTGCCTCCCCATTCGCTGCCGCTGGCGGTAACCTCGGTGCAACCGGCAAAGCATTGGTGGTCGATCCTGGCAAAGCCGCTTTCGTGCGCTGCCTGGGTTGCACTGGGGACGGTTACGGTAAGCAGGAGTAGACCTGTCCGCTCAGGGCGAGATTTGTCTGACCTTCGGATCGAATGTTTCTGAAACCCCAAGGCCCCTCGGATCGCTCGCCGCTTCGACACGTTTCCCTGCCTTGTCCCACAGCAACACTTGCTGATTGCCATAGCCGCGGGAAACTTCCTTGAAGTCATAACCACGCGATTGCAGCGCTTTCATGTCTTCCTGACTGAACGCTCCCGGCTCGTGCTCGACCACGTCCGGTAAATACTGGTGATGGTAGCGCGGCACGGCAGGCCAACTGGCAATCGGTTGGCCGTTCAGATACTCCAGCATCGAGAGCAGCACCATGCTCGGGATGCGGCTGCCGCCCGGCGTACCAAATGCGGCGAATTCGTCAGGGCTTTCCAGAAAACTCGGGCTCATGCTGGACAGCGGACGTTTCCCGGCCGCAATCGAGTTGGCTTTGCTGCCTGCCAGTCCATAAGCATTGCTGCCTTGCGGGTCGGCAGCGAAATCATCCATTTCGTCGTTCAGCACAACGCCCGTACCCGGTACGGTGAACGCTGCGCCGAACGGTAAATTGACCGAGAGCGTCGCCGCGACCGCATTGCCGTCAGTATCCAGCACGGCAAAGTGGGTGGTGTGTTCGCCTTCACGCCAGCGCGGTGAAGGCTCAAGGCTGCTGCTTGGCGTCGCGTCTTGAGGGTTAATGCTGCCCGCCAGATGCACCAGATACTCGCGATCAAGCAGATGATCGAGGGGATTGGCGACGAAGTCCGGATCGCCCAGCAATCCTCGGTCACGATAGGCGCGCCGGAGTACTTCCAATACGTAGTGGGTGCGCTGCACTTTGTCTGACTGCTGCCATGGGAGTTGTTGCAGCATCATCAGGCTTTGGGCCAACGCTACGCCGCCAGCGGAGGGAGGCGGGGCACTGATCAGCTCTCGCTGGTCGTCCAAACGAAAACGCAGCGGCACTCGTGTCGCAACCTGATACTGATCCAGATCCTCTGACTTCCAGATGCCGCCTGCTGCCTTTACGCCCTGGACCATCGACTGAGCCGTCAGGCCTGCATAGAAACCATCGCGGCCGTTGTTGGCCAGCCGATTCAGCGTCACGGCCAGTTCCGGCTGCTGGATGATCGTGCCCATCGCGGGGACTTCGCCGTTACGCAGAAACAGCCGAGCGCTTTCCGGATCGTCGCGCAGTGCCGAAAGGCGAGCCGTAGCGCGTTGCTGATAAATTCTGTCGACCGGGAAGCCTTGGTAGGCCAGGCGAATGGCCGGTGCCATGGAGATGTTCAGCGGTAGCTTGCCATAGCGCTCGGCCAGCTCGACCAATGCTGCGGGCAGGCCCGGAATGGCGGCGGCCAGCGGTCCGTTCAAGGAAAGGCCGGGTTGCACCTTGCCGTCTCGGCGATAAAGGTCATAAGTCGCGTTGATCGGGGCTTTTTCTCGTGCATCCAGAAACACATAGCCTGTCTGCGCGCCGCTTTGGCGCAACAGGAAGAACCCGCCGCCCCCCAATCCCGAGCCGTAGGGTTCAACTACAGCCAGTGCGGCGCTGATAGCGACGGCGGCGTCGAAAGCGTTGCCGCCCGCTACCATGATTTCCCGACCCGCTGCCGTGGCTTCTGGATGCGGGCTGGCGATGGCGGACTGTGCCGGGCGGGGAAACGCTGTGCCAGCAGCGACGGTGGTCTGCGCTGACAAGGCGCAAAGCAGAAAAACGCTGGATAGAACGTGCTTGAGGATCATGCCGGGTTCGCTTTGGTCGGCCGGCAAGATAGCTGGATGTCGGCGATGCAGCGCCGAGGGGTCAAGCCTTGCCGGTAATGATCAGGTACTTGGTCATCAGCTCGTCTTTGCTTTCCACGCGATTTTCATCCAGCGGGATGCAATCCACAGGGCAGACTTGCTGACATTGCGGCTCGTCGTAGTGGCCAACGCACTCGGTGCACAGGCTCGGATTGATCACGTAGATCTCCTCGCCTTGAGATATTGCCTCGTTCGGGCACTCGGGTTCGCAGACGTCGCAATTGATGCAATCGTCAGTGATGATCAGGGACATGGAACACTCCTGCCACGGTCGATGCCGGGGCATATGAAATCTAATGCGGCGAATTGTGCCGCATTAGTCGTTTCGTTGCACCCGGACGTTACCGTAAAACTCAGCGTTTGAAGCGTTCAGTCAGCGCCTCGGCGACAGCCGGGTGGACAAACTTGGTGATATCTCCGCCCAGGGCCGCGATTTCACGGACCAGCGTCGAGGAAATGAACGAGTACCGTTCGGATGGCGTGAGGAACAGACTTTCGACGTCCGGTGCCAATTGGCGATTCATATTGGCCAGCTGGAACTCGTATTCGAAGTCAGAGACGGCGCGCAGGCCTCGCAGAAATACATTGGCATTCTGTTCTTTGGCAAAGTGCGCCAGCAGCGTCGAAAAACCTACCACTTCGACATTCGGCAGATGCCTGGTGACTTCACGGGCCAGCTCCACACGCTGTTCCAGAGGGAAAAGCGGATTTTTCTTCGGGCTGGCGGCAACTGCAATGATCACATGATCGAACAGGCGCGATGCGCGCTCGACCAGATCGCCGTGGCCCTTGGTGATAGGGTCGAAGGTGCCTGGATACAACACTCGGTTCATCGCGTCGTCCTGGTCGGAGTCCTTGGGGAGTCGGATGGTAGCGCAGCATTCCCGGTGGGCCAAGTCGAAGTGCTGAAGGCTAAGGTCGTATTGCTATCAAAATTGAGGATTAAAGCGGTGTATCCCTTATCCCTGCGGGACATCGCGAAACGGTAGATATGTAGGAGTGAGCTTGCTCGCGATAGCGGTCTTTCTGTCACAACATAGTTGATTGGCAGAACGTTATCGCGAGCAAGCTCACTCCTACAGGGGCCATGTTTGCCGCGAGTCAGCGCGGTGTGATGGACACCGGGGCAGCTCCCATCAAACTAGATGTATGCAATTGAATTGGGATGCGTTCTGTAGGAGCGCACGAGCACCGCGAGGCCGCGAAAGCGATGTATCAGGTAGAACGCCATCGCTGCCTCGCGGTGCTCGTAAGCTCCTACAGTGGGGTGTCGATTCGTATGCACTAGACAGAGCCCCGCCATCACCGGATAAACAATTTATAGACCAGCCTTAGCATCGCCTTCCCATAAGGCGGATAGATCAGCCGCGCAATGTTGAAACGCTGTTTGATCAGCACGCCTTTGGCCTTGCTGAATGTCAGAAATCCTTCATGGCCGTGGTAGTGGCCCATGCCTGAAGGGCCGACACCGCCGAACGGCAGGTCATCCTGGGCGACGTGCAGCAGCGTGTCGTTCAGGCACACGCCACCGGAATGGGTCTGTTCCAGCACGCGTTGCTGTTCGGCTTTGTCGTAGCCGAAGTAGTACAAAGCCAGTGGGCGAGGGCGTTGGTTGACGTAGGCGAATGCCTGGTCGATGCGTGAGTAGGGCACGATGGGCAGCAGTGGACCGAAAATCTCGTCCTGCATGACCAGCATGTCGTCACTGACGTTTAGCAGCAGGCTGAACGGCATGCGTCGATCCTGGCCGCTTTTGTACAGGGAAATAATCTGCGCGCCTTTGTCTGCGGCGTCATCCAGATAGCGGTTCAGTCGAGCCAATTGACGTTGATTGATAATCGCCGTGTAGTCCGGATTGTCAGTCAGGGTAGGGTAAAACCTCAGGACGGCGGTTTTGTAGGCTTCAATGAATTCTTCGACGCGATCCTCCGGCACCAGCACGTAGTCAGGCGCGACGCAGGTCTGCCCGGCGTTGAGCGTCTTGCCGAAAGCGATACGTTCTGCTGCATCCTTGAGCGGCACATCATGGGAAACAATGGCCGGGGACTTGCCGCCCAGTTCCAGCGTGACCGGCGTGAGGTTTTCCGCTGCGGCACGCATTACGTGCTTGCCGACGCTGGTCGCGCCGGTAAACAGCAAGTGGTCAAACGGTAATCCTGAGAATGCGATGCCGACGTCCGCTTCGCCCAGCACCACTGCTACCAAGTCCTCCGGGAACACCCGAGCGAACAGACGCTTGAGCAGTTCACCGGTGGCCGGTGTTGATTCACTGAGTTTGAGCATTACCCGGTTACCCGCTGCCAACGCCCCAATCATTGGCCCGATGGCCAGAAATAGCGGGTAGTTCCACGGCACGATAACGCCCACGACGCCCAGAGGTTGATACACCACCTTGGCCGATGCGGGTTGAAAAGCGATGCCCACTTTACGCCGTGAAGGCCGCATCCATTTTTTCAGTTGTTTACGGGCGTCCCTGATACCAAACAGGCTGGGCATTAACTCGGCCAGTAACGTTTCATCGGCGCTGCGATGGCTGAAGTCGCTGCTTATTGCCTCGATCAACGGCTGCTGCTCGGCGCAAAGCAGCTCATGCAGACTGGCAAGCCATTGCAGGCGCTGACCTGCGGTGGGCATCGGATTGGCGGCAAAGGCCTTGCGCTGCTCAGCAAACACTCGCTCAAGTTCGCTCTTGGGGTGCGAACGATCAGGTAACCAGGCGAGTTCGGCAGGCATGAGGGCAATTCCGTTTGGAGTTATCCACTGGTTTTAGAGTTGTTGCTCTAGGAAGTCAAATTCCGCGTTGGGCTGCTGTATTTTTCAGCTCGAATGACCAGAGGCAAGTGGTGTCACTGACGCAGGGCGACCTCCGATCAAACAAGATTCAACTATTTGATTTGGAATGCTTTTCTGTAGGAACTCACGAGCACCGCGACGCAGCGATGGCGACCTTTCTGATACACCGCTATCGCGGCCTCGCGGTGCTCGTGCGCTCCTACAGGGCTTTGTTTGCTGCGCAACAGCACTGTGTCAGTGACGCAGGGCGACCGTCTTCAAAAGCAGTGCATTAGGTGCTCCTAATGACAGTGGATGTGGCGACCAGCTGTTTGAACCGTATGCGCCATAGGGATACATCAGCACTTCACACCCCCGGCTACATTTGTCTCCCCGGAAGCGGTATCTTTACCGGTCTAGCGCAGCAGTCCGGAAACACTCATGTCGAAACCATCAGATGGCGTTCCTGCGGGATCTATCATTGCATCCCCGCCCAAAGGCGCGAGCCTGACGCTGATTGACGTCGCCAAGGTGGCGGGGGTTTCGCCGATGACGGTTTCCCGGGCGTTGCACCGGCCTGAGCTGGTCAGCGAGAAGACCCGCGACAAGGTGCGCGAAGCGGTGCGCGCGACGGGTTATGTGTCGAACATGTTGGCCGGTGGGCTGGCCAGCAACAAAAGCCGATTAGTGGCGATTTTCCTGCCGACGATTGCCAACTCGATCTTTGCCGATACGGTTCAGGCGCTGATGGATTGCCTCACCAAAGCGGGTTACCAGACCTTGTTGGGGTTGACCGGCTACTCCGCCGAGCAGGAAGAAACCTTGCTTGAGGCGGTCCTGGGGCGGCGGCCAGACGGCATTGTACTGACCGGCACGCTGCATACCGAGGCAAGCCGGATGCGCCTGGCCCAGGCTGGCATTCCGGTGGTCGAGGCATGGGATTTGAGTGAAGCCCCCATCGACATGCTGGTGGGCTTTTCGCACGAAGCGGTGGGCGAGTCTGTCGCGCGGCACTTGCTGGAAAAAAATTATCGGCGTTTCTCGGTGGTGACCATCAGCGACCCCCGTGGCATGCGTCGCTGCAAAAGTCTGTTGGCCGAGCTGGAGCGCCATGGCGTTCATGATGTACCGGTTGAAGTGCTCGCGCCGCCCGCCACGCTGGAGATCGGCCGAGAAGGTCTACGCCGCCTGCTGGATCAGCAAGAGCGCCCTGAAATTGTGATCTGCAGCTCGGACACCATCGCCCAGGGCGTACTGGCAGAAGCAGCTAGCCGAGGCCTGCGCGTCCCGGAAGATCTGGCGGTGATGGGCTTCGGTGATTTGAGCAGCGCAGCGCAGGTCTATCCAGCACTGTCGACGGTCAAGGTTGATGGCTCTCGTATTGGTCAAATGGCCGCTCAGGCACTTCTGGAACGCTTTAACTATCCCGCTGGCGCCGAAGATCCCTTGCGGATCGATACCGGTTTTACCCTCATCGACCGCGCCACCACCTGAAATCATTCGCCTGAAATTGATCAGCGGTGCTATTGAATGATTGCGCAATCATAGTAGTATCTTCCCAAGCGCTCCCGTCCGAGCTCAGACGTGGAGCTTTTTTTGATACCCGAATGATTGCGCAATCATTTGTAATTCAGATCTGAGGTTCCAGCTTCATCCAGCCGGCAAGTCATTCGTAGCAATCACAATAAGGAAAATAAAAGTGACAGCTTCCATACCCTCAATAGCGAAGACCAACGTCCGCTATGTGATCCTGGCGATGATCTTCATTGTCACGGTGTTCAACTATGTAGACCGGGCGACGCTTTCCATTGCGGCACCTGCGTTGCGCAAGGACCTGGGCTTCGATGCGATGACCATGGGCATCGCGTTCTCGGCTTTTGGCTGGGCTTACACCGCGATGCAATTGCCGGGCGGAGTCGTGCTTGATCGCTACGGCTCGCGGCTGGTGCTGGGCCTGAGTTTGATTCTCTGGTCGACCCTGACCTTTCTGCAGGGCTACGTCGATCTTTTCAGCTCGGCGTTCTTTGCGCTGTTTGCGTTGCGCTTTCTGATGGGCGTTGCTGAGGCGCCTGCATTCCCGGCCAATAACCGCCTGACCGTGATGTGGTTTCCGCGTCAGGAGCGTGGGTTGGCTACGGCCATTTTTCAATCTGCCCAGTACTTTGCGCTGGCGGTGTTCACACCCATCATGGTCTGGACCCTCAGTACTTTCGGCTGGCAGCACGTGTTCTGGTCGACGGGCCTGGCGGGTATTCTGATTGGCTTGCTGTGGTTCAGGATGGTTCACGAGCCGCGCAAGGACCCACGCGCCAATCAAGCAGAAATCGACTACATCGAAGCGGGCGGTGGTCTTCCGTCCATGGGCGATGCACCGACGCCGTTCAGTTGGAAGCGGGTACGCGCCATTGGCGGCAATCGAATGATGGTCGGGATTTATCTGGGCCAGTTTTGCCTGACCTCAATCACCTGGTTCTTCCTGACGTGGTTCCCGACTTACCTGATCGAAGCCAAGAGCATGACCATGCTCAAGGTGGGTCTGGTCGCGGCTATCCCGCCGATTGCCGGGTGTCTTGGCGGGATCATCGGTGGCATTTGGTCAGACTGGATGCTGAAAAAGGGCTTCAGCCTGACCGCTGCCCGCAAAACCCCAATCATCTGTGGATTGTTGCTGTCGAGCAGCATCGTCGTCGCCAACTACACCCAGTCCGTTCCGCTAGTGATTCTGGTGATGTCCATCGCGTTTTTCGCCAAAGGCGTTGGCAATCTGGGTTGGTGCATTGTCGGTGACGTGTCACCCAAGCGCGCCATGGGCGTCAGCGGTGCCATGTTCAACTTCTGCGGCAACCTGGCCAGCATCGTTACCCCTATCGCCATTGGCGTGATGATCAACCAGCTCGGTTCGTTCGACGTCGCACTGATGTACGTCGCAGCCATGGGGCTGCTTGGTGCTTTCTCCTATCTGTTCATTGTAGGCCCGCTCAAACGCCTGGATCTGGACGACGTTCAGGATCCTCCTGCTCAGGCCGAACCATCGCCAGCCCTCAATTCACCGCGTTCTTGAATCCATCAGGGAGCTACTCATGTCCATCCAACAAGAAAACATCAAGTCCTCCGATCATGACCAGATTGCCTGGTTGAAGGTCTCGTCGGTCTTCCTGCCGCTGGCTAACCCGATCAGCGATGCCAAGGTGCTGACCGGTCGGCAGAAACCCATGACTGAAATTGCCATGTTGTTTGTGGAAATCGAAACGGTCGACGGCCACAGTGGCCTGGGTTTCAGTTACTCCAAGCGCGCGGGTGGCCCCGGTCAGTTTGCCCACGCTCAGGAAATTGCTCCGGCGCTAATCGGTGAGAATCCGAGCGACATCGCCAAGTTATGGACCAAACTCTGCTGGGCGGGCGCTTCGGTGGGTCGCAGCGGCATGTCGACTCAAGCCATTGGCGCTATCGACGTGGCGTTGTGGGACCTGAAAGCCAAGCGCGCCAACCTTTCTCTAGCTCGTTTGCTGGGTGCGCAGCGTGATTCGGTGCGTTGCTACAACACCTCCGGTGGCTTCTTGCATACGCCGCTGGATCAGTTGATGAAAAACACGGATCTGTCCCGGGAAAAAGGTATTGGCGGCATCAAGCTGAAAGTCGGTCAGCCGGACTGGGCGGTGGATATCGAGCGCGTCAGCACCATCCGCAAACACCTTGGGGATAACTTCCCGCTGATGGTCGATGCCAATCAACAATGGGATCGACCGACTGCCCAGCGCATGTGCCGCAAGTTTGAAGAGTACAACCTGATCTGGATCGAGGAGCCGCTCGATTGCTATGACGCTGAAGGCCACGCGGCGCTGGCTCAGCAATTTGATACGCCAATCGCTACCGGAGAAATGCTCACCAGCGTCGCCGAACACGCCGAGTTCATCAAGCTGCGTGGCGCTGACTTCCTGATGCCGGACGCGCCGCGCGTAGGCGGTATTACGCCTTATCTGAAGGTGGCAGCCATGGCTGAACAGGCCGGGCTGATGCTGGCGCCGCATTTCGCCATGGAGTTGCATGTTCACTTGGCAGCGGCTTACCCGACCGAGCCATGGGTTGAGCATTTCGAGTGGCTGGAGCCGTTGTTCAACGAGCGTCTTGAAACCCGTGATGGTCGCATGCTGGTGCCGACCCGGCCGGGACTTGGGCTGACGCTGAGCGAGCAGGTCAAACCTTGGACGGCGCAACAGGTGGAAATTGGCAAGCGCCCTTGAGGGAAAGTGATGTTCGGGCGGTTGATGCCCGGACATCACGCTTGCGCTAAGATCGCTGGATACCAATAACAGCCGAGCGATCAAGTGTGAGCCTGACCCCGCGTATCAAAACCCGTGAACGGATCGTGCTGAACAGCCTGGAGCTGTTCAATCAACTGGGCGAACGCAGCGTCAGCACCAACCATATTGCGGCGCATCTGGAGATGTCGCCGGGCAATCTGTATTACCACTTCCCCAACAAGCAGGCGATTATCGCCGAGTTGTTCACTGAGTATGAAACGCTGGTGAACACCTTTCTGCGCCCGCCCAAAGGTCGCCTGCCCAGCGTTGAAGACAAGCGTTATTACTTGTTGGAGATTCTCGACGGGATGTGGCGCTATCGTTTTCTGCATCGCGATCTGGAGCATCTGCTCGATTGCGATCCCGAACTGGCCGCGCGTTATCGACGCTTTTCCCAGCATTGTCTGATTCAGGCCATGGCCATTTATGGCGGGTTCGTTGACGCTGGCATCCTGCAGATGAACAAAGTGCAGATCGAATCGCTGACGCTCAATACCTGGATCGTTCTCACGTCGTGGGTGCGTTTCCTCTGCACCACGCGGGAAAACAGCACCCATCTGAGCGCGGACGCCATGCGCCGTGGCGTTTATCAGGTGCTGATGCTTGAATCGGGCTATGTCACCCCGCAGGCGCTAGAGGAAGTGAAGGCGCTGTGCGAAGAATTTTACGTGCCGTTGCATCAAGCGCTGGCGGATGGAGTCTGAACATCATCAGCCGCAACGATCTGGAAAAATGCTGAACCTTTCAATTGTCCACAGGAGCCTGTCATGCCTATCGCGCAACTGATCAGCCCGCAGCAGTTGGCCGCTCGCCAGCTACAACCGGGGCTGGTGATTCTCGATTGTCGTTTTGCTCTGGAAGATACCTCCTACGGCCAACGCAGCTATGCCGACGGGCACATCGACGGCTCGTCTTTTGCCGATCTGGAGCGCGATCTCAGCGGCCCGATCAGCAAGGGGAAGACTGGTCGTCATCCTCTGCCGGACCCTCAGAAGCTGGTTGAACGCTTGCAGTATTGGGGCATCAACGCCGACAGCGATGTCGTGCTGTATGACGACGGACCTGGCGCGTTCGCTGCTCGAGCCTGGTGGCTGCTGGCCTGGTTGGGCAAGCGCGACGGCGTGTTCATTCTTGATGGTGGGCTAAAGGCCTGGCACGCTGCGGGTTTGCCGTTGAGCCTTGACCCTCCAGGTAAAGAACCCGGGACGTTCACTGGCCAGCCTGACGGCTCGCTGGTGCTGAACGCCGAACAACTGCAGGCGCGGCTTGGCGAGCCGGAGCTGACGTTGATCGATGCCCGTGCTGAAGCTCGTTTTCGCGGGGAAGTGGAGCCCATTGATCCTGTTGCCGGACACATCCCCGGCGCGCAATGTGCGGCATTCAACGAAAACCTCGGCCCGGACGGACGCTTTTTGCCAGCTGAGCAACTCAAGCAACGCTTTGCCGAAAAGCTTCAGGGGCGCCCGCCAGAAAGCCTGGTCGCTTATTGCGGGTCTGGTGTAACGGCCTGTCATAACCTGTTTGCGTTGTGTCTGGCGGGATATCCGCTCGGGGCGTTGTATGCGGGCTCGTGGAGTGAGTGGATCACCGATCCGGGGCGAGAGGTTGCGACGGGGGCATAAGACAGTTTTCTGTAGAAATGCCATGTTACCGCTTGAAGGTAGGAGCCAACTTGTTGGCGAGAGGGTTTGACGCGTTTCTTCAGGGACGCCGCCTCGCGAACAAGTTCGCTCCTACCTAAGATGTGCGTTTCAAGCCTATGGTTAATGTGAGCTAAAGCCCCGTCCCATGCGCATTCGTCAGCCATAGCGGAATCCGCCGTTCCAGGTAATACCCGGGATTCTTCAGCGATCCATCGACGAACCCTACGTGCCCGCCTTTTTCCTGTAACTCGAATTCAGTGCTGGCGGACAGCTCCTCAGCTTCTGGCAGGCTGTGCTTGAACACGAAGGGATCATCCGCCGCCTGGATAATCAGAGTCGGCGTGCGGATGTCTCCCAGGTAATAGCGGCTGGACGCGCGGCGGTAATAATCCTCGGCGTTGGCGAAACCATGCAGGGGGGCGGTTACCCGGCCATCGAAATCCCAAAACGTGCGCATGTTTTCCAGAGACCCCAGTGCAGACAGCTCCGCAAGCCCTTCGCTTATCCCTTCATTCTTGAAGTGACGCTGCTTGTCCTTCACGTAGGTAACCATTTCGCGCATGAAATGCCGCTGGTAGACCTTTGAAAAGCCCATGCCGATGCGGTCGGCGCATTCATCCAGCCGGAAAGGCACAGACACAGCCACTGCGCCTTGCAGATCACTGTTCACGCCCGACTCACCCAGATATTTGAGCAACACGTTGCCACCCAGTGAGTAACCCACGGCGTAAAGCGGTGCCAGTGGGCGCTTGGTCCGCAGGTGAGCAATCACTGAAGCGAGGTCTTCGCTGGCGCCGGAGTGATAGCTGCGCGACAGCAGGTTCGGCTCGCCGGAACAACCGCGCCAGTTGAGCGCGACACTGGCCCAGCCTTCCTGAGCGATCGCCTGTTGCAAGCCGACCACATAAGGTGAGTTCGATGAACCGGTCAGGCCGTGCAGCACCAGTACCAGCGGCGTGTTCAGCTCATGGGGGCCAAACCAGTCAAGGTCGAGGAAGTCGCCATCGGCAAGCCAGACGCGCTCGCGCTGACGCTCGATGGACGTTTTCCTGCGCCATAAGGGCCCCCATAACGTTTGCAGATGAGGATTGCCCAGCCCTGATGCAGGAACGAATCGGTTGGCAAAGGAGGATTTAGCGGGGCGTGTGAGCACGGTTGTCCTCTTTCGGCAGGTTGCGATGGCGGATTAAAGGTAAGTTGCCACAAGTGACGCGGGGCGCGAGAGCGTTTTTTGCTCAGCGGTAAGGGTGGGGGATAGGTGGTGGGTAGTTGGGTCTAGCTCTATTCCCATGCATTGCAATGCCGTGAGTCCGACACTGAACCCTGTGGGAGCGGTGCTTGCCCGCGATAAGGCTAGACGCGATTCGGCTGGAATCTGCGTTGTTCTTATCGCGGGCAAGCACCGCTCCCACAGAATCGGCGCAATGTCGTGGGACCGGCTAAAGCCGGTCCCACGTCGTTAACATCAGATGGCGAGCAAATATTGAATCCCGCCCAGGCGAAGCCTTACCAGCGTTGGATCAGATTCACCCGCGCTGCCAAAGCGCGTAATACACCTGCCCGGCTTTCTTCTCCCGGTGCAGACGCCAGCTACCCGGCAAGCCGGTGGTCGATGGCGGGGTTTCGCTTTCGGTGTAGATCCAGGCGTTGTCCGCCAGCCAGCCGTGGGATTCCAGCAGCGCGCAGGCCGAGGCCAGCAGATTCTGGTGGAACGGCGGGTCGAGGAACACCACGTCGAATGGCTCTGCGGTCTGGGTTTCCAGATGGCGCAGCGAGTCGGCCTGTGTGACCTGGCCAGTGGTGCAGTTCAACATGCTCAGGTTCTGGCGCAGGCTCGCGATGGCTGCGGCACTGTTGTCCAGTGCCAGGCCCTTGCTGGCGCCACGGGACAGCGCTTCGAAAAACAGCGCGCCGCTGCCGGTGAAGACATCCAGCACCTTGGCGCCAGCGATGTCCATCGCCAGCCAGTTGAACAGCGTTTCGCGGACACGATCCGGCGTCGGGCGCAGACCGGGGGCGTCAGGGAAGGTCAGCTTGCGACTCCCCCATTCGCCACCAATGATGCGCAGTTGGCCCAGGCCGTTATGGCCCTTAGGGCGTGGATTGGCCATTAATGCTCCGGGACCCCAAGAGGGCGTTCAGCAGGTTTGTCGGTGGGCGGCGGCAGCGGCTTCTGCGCTACGGTCGGCCCGGCGGTGACGATGACCATCTTGTCAGCGCTCAAGTGCTTGTTCATTACCTCTTTGACTTGCTCCACGGTCACGCTTTGCGACTGGGTCATGAAGTCTTCGAGGAACGTCAGCGGCAAGTCGTAGAAGCCGATAGCGCCCAGTTGCGCAACGATGGACGAGTTGCTCGCCGCAGTCAGCGGGAAGCTGCCGGCCAGTTCGCGCTTGGCGTCGTCCAGCTCTTTTTGGGTCGGACCGTTGGCAAGGAAGTCGCGGACGATGTCCTGCACCAGCTTCAGGGTGTTTTCGCTCAGTTCGGCACGGGTCTGCAGGCCGATCATGAACGGACCTTGGGTCTGCATTGGCGTGAAGCCCGATGACACACCGTAAGTCAGGCCGCGCTTTTCACGGACTTCAGTCATCAAACGGCTGCCGAAGCCACCGCCGCCGAGTACCGAATTGCCCAACGACAGCGCCGCGTAGTCAGGGTCGTTACGCTTGATGCCCAGTTGCGCCAGCATCAGGTGAGTCTGCTTGGAAGGAAACTCGATGTGCGTTTCGCCAGCCTTGGGTTCGGCAGGGGTTGGCAACTTGGCCAGTGCCGGGCCTTTAGGCAGCGATGCCGAGACTTGCGCAGCGATCGCCTGAGCTTCGTCGCGGGACAGATCGCCCACCAGCGCAATTACCACGTTGCCAGCTGCATAAGCCTTGGCGTGAAACGCTTTGAGCTGCGCGAGGGTGATCGGTTTGATGGACTCGGCAGTGCCTTCGCTCGGATGACCGTAAGGATGATTGCCGTACAGACGCTTGAACAGCTCTTCGCCTGCCAGCGAACCCGGGTTCTGCTTCTTGTATTCGAAGCTGGCCAGCAACTGGTTCTTGATGCGCGTCAGTGAGTCGGCAGGGAAGGTTGGTTTGCCCACTACTTCGGAGAACAGTTTCAACGCAGGCTCGCGCTTGTCTGCCGCGCTCAGGCTGCGAATCGAAGCCACTGCCATGTCGCGATAGGCGCCGTTGCTGAAGTCCGCGCCGAGGCCTTCGAAGCCCTGAGCGATGGCGGTCACGTCCTTACCTTTCACGCCTTCGTTGAGCATGGCGTTGGTCAGCACAGCGACGCCCGGCAGGTTCTGATCCTGACTGCTGCCTGCTGCGAAAGTCAGGCGCATATCAAACATAGGCAACTCGTGAGCTTCGACGAACAGGACTTTGGCGCCTTCCGCGGTTTGCCAGGTCTGAATATCCAGCGTGCGACGCGCCGGAGCCTTGCCGTCGAGTTCTTTCAAGGACTCCAGAGCAGGACGGGCGGTTGCGGCATTGCCGGCGGCTTCTTCAGCCAATGCCGATTGGGTCGCGAAAACTCCGAGGCTGGTGGTCAACAGCAGGCCAAACAGCATCTTACGTGGGCCGTTGCGCTCACTCATTTTGCTTTCTCCTCAGGCAGAACGTGCGCAACGCTGAGGCGCTCACGGGTGAAATAGGTGCTGGCGGCTTTCTGGATGTCAGCCGGAGTCACGCTTTGCAGCGCGGCCAGTTCCTCGTCAATCAACTTCCACGACAGGCCGACCGTTTCCAGTTCGCCAATGGTGCTGGCCTGACTGGTGATCGAGTCGCGCTCATAAACCAGGCTCGCAATAACCTGGGCGCGTACGCGTTCCAACTCTTCGTTGGTTGGCGGCTTGGTTTTCAGCTCGTCGAGCAAACGCCAGATACCGGCTTCAACGTCAGCCAGGGTTTTCTTCTTCTGGGTGTTGGGCGTGGCGCTGATCATGAACAGGCTGTCGCCGCGGGCAAAAGCGTCGTAGTTCGAGCCAGCGCCGGAAACCAGCTCTTCGCCACGTTCCAGACGCGTCGGGATGCGCGCGCTATAGCCGCCATCCAGCAAGGCCGCGATCAGGCGCAGGGCGTTGACCGAGCGTGGGTCTTCGGCAGTGGCCAGACTTGGAACATTAAAGCCGTACATCAGGCTTGGCAGTTGAGTCTGTACATGCAGGGTGATGCGACGCTCGCCAGGTTCAGCCAGCTCCAGTGGTTTCTTCGAAGGCGGTACGTCACGGCGCGCGATTGGGCCAAAGAAGCGTTCAGCCAGGGCTTTGACTTCGTCGGGCTTGACGTCTCCCACTACAACCAGTGTGGCGTTGTTGGGTACGTACCAGGACTGATACCAGTGGCGCAGTTCCTCGACCTTCATGCGGTCAAGGTCAGCCATCCAGCCAATGGTTGGCGTGTGATAACCGCTGGCCGGGTAAGCCATGGCCTTGAAGCGCTCGTAGGCTTTCGATGTCGGTTTGTCATCGGTACGCAGACGGCGTTCTTCCTTGATCACTTCGATCTCGCGGCTGAACTCGTCGGCAGGTAGCGTCAGGCTCGCCATGCGATCGGCTTCCAGCTCGAACGCCACCGCCAGGCGATCACGCGCCAATACCTGGTAGTAGGCGGTGTAGTCGTCACTGGTGAAAGCGTTTTCTTCAGCGCCCAGATCCCGCAGGATCAGCGAGGCTTCGCCGGGGCCGGTTTTCGAGCTGCCTTTGAACATCATGTGTTCAAGGGCGTGGGACAGTCCGGTCTGGCCTGGGGTCTCGTAACTGGAGCCCACTTTGTACCAGACCTGCGACACCACAACCGGCGCGCGGTGATCTTCGCGGACGATGACCTTGAGGCCATTGGCGAGGGTGAATTCATGGGTAGGTTGCGGATCGGCGGCCATTGCGCCGAATGGCAGACAAATTGTGCCGAACAGCAGGCCTGCGGCACGGCGGGCTAGAGCATTCATTCGTAATTTGAACCTGTAAGACGGCCCGTTTGAACTTAGCGTCCACGGGCGCGGGGGTGTTAGGATAGCGGCCTGTTTGCTCTGCGACCATGACAAAGATGCAGGAACGCATTGCGCAGCAACCGTAGGACCGGCTTTAGCCGGGAGGGGGATGGCACATTCAAGGCATCTTGATCGGCCCACATGCCGCCCTCCCGGCTAAAGCCGGTCCTACGAGCGATGGTGGCAAGCCGCTCGCACCTACAGTAATCCGCGGATTATGCTCGGCCAGCAGATGAACAAGCAGACTGAAATGTAGTCTGTTTCGCATACCAGAATTTTTCAGAGGCGCCGCTCTGGCGCGTCGCTACCTTGAGATAGCCGTCCTCCATGTTTGGTTCCAACGACGACAAGAAGATCCCAGCCCCGGCTGGTGAGAAGAAAGGCCTGTTCGGATGGCTGCGCAAAAAGCCGCAGGAAACCACTGCCGAACAGCCTCAAGACTTATCCACAGCAGCGCCCGAGCCGGTCATTGAATCGACTCCGCTGGCGGCTGAGCCGCAGCCTGCTCCGGTATTGACGCCCGAGTCAGCGCAGGACACCGCAGCTGAACCTGGTCAGCCGGGCGAGCCGATGCCTGAGCCTTGGCTGACCTTGCCGGTCGCCGAAGAGCCTGTCGCGCTGGTCAATGAATACGAGCTGCACGTCACGCCGCCGATTGCGCCTGTTGCTGCTCCGGTTGAGACGCAGCCAGAATCGCCTCGTATTGACGTGCCGATTGCCGAGCCAGAATCGACCATCACTCCAGAGCCAGAGCCAGAGCCAGTTGCGGTAGAGCCTGAGCCGCAACCTGAGCCGGTTGTTCCTCCCGTGGTTGCTGCCATGGCGCCTGCCGCTGTTGCAGCCGTTGCACCGATCATCGAAACTCCGGCGGCCCCCGCTGCAGCCCAGCCTGAAGCCACCAAAGCCGGTTTCTTTGCTCGCCTCAAACAAGGTTTGTCCAAGACCAGCGCCAGCATTGGCGAAGGTATGGCCAGCCTGTTCTTGGGCAAGAAGGCCATCGACGATGACCTGCTGGAAGAAATCGAAACCCGCCTGCTGACTGCCGACGTTGGCGTCGAGGCAACGGGTGTCATCATCCGCAGCCTGACCCAGAAAGTAGCCCGCAAGCAGCTCACCGATGCCCAGGCGTTGTATGCCTCTCTGCAGGATGAGCTGGCGGCAATGCTCAAACCGGTTGAGCAGCCGCTGGTCATCAACGCTGCGCAAAAGCCGTTCGTGATTCTGGTCGTCGGCGTCAACGGCGCAGGCAAAACCACGACGATTGGCAAGCTGGCGAAGAAGCTGCAACTGGAAGGCAAGAAAGTCATGCTGGCTGCCGGTGATACCTTCCGTGCCGCTGCCGTCGAGCAATTGCAGGTCTGGGGTGAGCGCAACAAGATTCCGGTCATCGCCCAGCACACTGGCGCGGACTCAGCCTCGGTGATCTTCGACGCCGTGCAGGCCGCCAAGGCGCGCGGTATCGACGTGTTGATCGCCGACACCGCCGGTCGTCTGCAAACCAAAGATAACCTGATGGAAGAGTTGAAGAAGGTGCGCCGCGTGATCGGCAAGCTGGACGCAGACGCACCTCACGAGGTTCTGCTGGTGCTAGACGCGGGTACCGGGCAGAACGCGATCAGTCAGGCCAAGCATTTCCACCAGGCTGTCTCGTTGACCGGCCTGGCACTGACCAAGCTGGACGGTACGGCTAAGGGCGGTGTGATCTTTGCCCTCGCCAAACAGTTTGATCTACCCATTCGCTACATCGGCGTGGGTGAAGGCATCGATGATCTACGTACCTTTGAAGCCGAGCCGTTTGTTCAGGCCCTGTTTGCGGAGCGCGAGCGCACATGATTCGTTTCGAACAGGTCGGTAAACGCTATCCGAACGGACACGTCGGCTTGCATGAGCTGAGCTTTCGAGTGCGTCGTGGCGAATTTCTGTTCGTGACCGGGCACTCCGGCGCGGGCAAAAGCACTTTGCTGCGCCTGCTGCTGGCCATGGAGCGCCCGACCACCGGCAAACTGCTGCTGGCGGGGCAAGACCTCGGTCAGATCAGCAATGCACAGATCCCGTTCCTGCGTCGGCAGATCGGCGTTGTGTTCCAGAACCACCAGTTGCTGTTTGATCGCACGGTGTTCAATAACGTCGCACTGCCATTGCAGATCCTTGGGTTGTCCAAGCTGGAAGTCACCAAGCGTGTGGACTCCGCTTTGGAGCGCGTAGCACTGTCAGACAAGGCCGAGCTGTACCCCGGCGATCTGTCTACCGGCCAGCAACAACGGGTCGGCATCGCTCGCGCCATCGTCCACCGCCCTGCTTTGCTGCTGGCGGATGAACCCACAGGTAACCTCGATCCACGGCTTGCAGCGGAAATCATGGGTGTGTTCGAAGACATCAATCGTCTCGGCACCAGCGTGCTGATTGCCAGTCACGATCTGGCGCTGATTGCTCGTATGCGTCACCGAATGCTCACGCTGCAACGCGGTCGCCTCATCGGTGACGGGGAGGCTGGGGTATGAGTGCTACACGTTCCCCGAAGGTTTCCGAGCGCGTCTCGCCGAAAGCCGCTGATCCTGCTCCGAAAAAGTCAAAAAACAGCCATGACGATGACGGCCCGGATTTCGGTACGCTGTTCAACGCTTGGCTGGAAGCGCATCGCTCAAGCTTGATCGACAGCTTGCGGCGCCTGGGTAAGCAGCCGATCGGCAGCTTCTTCACCTGTCTGGTGATGGCGATTGCCTTGAGTCTGCCCATGGGCTTGTCGTTGTTGCTCAACAATGTCGAGCGTTTGGGAGGTTCCTGGCAGCGCGCTGCACAAATCTCGATCTACCTGAAGCTGGATACCAGCGCCAGCGAGGGCGAAAAATTACGTAACGAAATTCGTCTGATGCCAGGCGTTGCCGAGGCTGAATACATAAGCCGGGAACAGGCATTGGCCGAGTTCCAGCAGCAGTCAGGCCTGGGCGAAGCGCTCAAGGAATTGCCGGAAAACCCGTTGCCGGGCGTTGTGCTGGTCACGCCTGATGAGGTGGACAAGCCTGCGCTAGAGGCCTTGCGTACTCAGCTGGCAGGCATGCCCAACGTTGAACAGGCGCAACTGGATCTGGTCTGGGTTGAGCGCCTGGCAGCGATTCTCAAGTTGGGTGACCGCTTTGTCTTTGGTCTGACTGTGCTATTGGTCGCGGCATTGTTGCTGGTGATTGGTAACACCATTCGTCTGCACATCGAGAACCGTCGCACCGAGATCGAAGTCATTAAACTGGTAGGCGGCACCGATAGTTATGTACGGCGTCCTTTCCTTTATATGGGCGCATTGTATGGCCTCGGGGCAGGATTTCTGTCCTGGGGCGTGCTGGCTTTCGGGCTCGACTGGCTCAACGATGCCGTCATTGGCCTTGCCGGACTGTATGGAAGTGATTTTTCTCTGGCTGGCGTTCCGGCGTCCGATGGTCTATCACTCTTGCTTGGAGCGGTGTTGTTAGGGTATATCGGTGCCTGGATTGCAGTAGCACGCCATTTGAGAGAGCTGGCACCTCGGTAAATTTTTCTTCATGTATTGACTTTTTCATACAGGGAACTTGTATAGCGGTTCCCGAGTCAATTTCGCAGTGCTGAACTGCACGAGTCATGTGACGGAGGTAACATTTCGTATGACCACTTCTTTGCAACCTGCGTATGCCTTAGTCCCGGGTGCGAACCTGGAAGCCTATGTGCACACGGTGAACAGCATTCCTTTGCTGACCCCTGAGCAGGAGCGTGAACTGGCTGAGAGTCTCTATTATGAGCAGGATCTGGGGGCGGCTCGGCAGATGGTCCTCGCCCACCTGCGTTTTGTTGTGCACATCGCACGCAGTTATTCCGGTTACGGCCTGGCTCAGTCAGATCTGATTCAGGAAGGTAACGTTGGCCTGATGAAGGCCGTTAAACGCTTCAACCCGGAAATGGGTGTGCGTCTGGTTTCGTTCGCTGTTCACTGGATCAAGGCGGAAATTCACGAGTTCATCCTGCGTAACTGGCGCATCGTTAAAGTCGCGACCACCAAGGCCCAACGCAAGCTGTTCTTCAACCTGCGCGGACAGAAGAAACGTCTGGCGTGGCTGAACAATGAAGAAGTTCATCGCGTGGCTGAAAGCCTAGGCGTTGAGCCGCGTGAAGTGCGCGAGATGGAAAGTCGCCTGACCGGTCACGACATGGCGTTCGATCCGGCTGCTGAAGCCGACGACGACAGCGCGTTCCAGTCGCCAGCGAACTACCTGGAAGACCATCGTTACGATCCGGCGCGTCAGCTGGAAGATTCCGATTGGACTGACAACTCCACTGCCAATCTGCATCAGGCGCTGGAAGTGCTGGACGACCGCAGCCGTGACATCCTCTACCAGCGCTGGCTGGCGGAAGAAAAAGCCACGCTGCATGACCTGGCGCAGAAGTACAACGTCTCCGCCGAGCGTATTCGTCAGCTTGAAAAGAGCGCGATGAACAAGCTCAAGTTGTCGATAGCCGCGTAAGCGTTCCGTCGATAACAACACGCCCTGACCGGGAAACTGGTTGGGGCGTTTTTGTTTGCGCAATTGAATCTGTAGGAACTGATCCGGTATCAATGGCTCCGCGCTGTCGCGAAGCAACACATATCTGTAGGAGCGCACGAGCACCGCGAGGCCGCGATAGCGGTGTATCAGACAGGACGCCATCGCGGCCTCGCGGTGCTCGTGCGCTCCTACAGATCACATGTTCGCCGAGAGACCGCGCGGTGTCTGAGTACCGGGGCTGCGCCAGGTTTTGTGTGCGCTTTCCGGCATAAGCTTATGGCTTTTTGACCGTTGCCTTGCATAAGCATAAATATTCAAATGTCTGCTTTTTTGGGCGTGTGAGTCGATGGACGAGCGGTGTGAAGTAGCGGTGTTGGGACTTGGCGCGATGGGCGCAGCCACGGCGTATCAATTGGCTAAAGCCGGGATTGATGTAATCGGCGTTGACCGCTTCAATCCTCCCCACACCGAAGGCTCCAGCCACGGTGACACCCGTATCACCCGTCTGGCCGTGGGTGAAGGCGCAGAATATGTGCCGATCGTCCACAACTCTCACCGAATCTGGCGCGAACTTGAGGCGCTGACAGGGGAGTCGTTGTTTGAGCAGTGTGGCGTTCTGGTGATGACGTCCAGTCCTGCGTATGACCCTCAAGACGAAAACGATTTCACCAATCGCACCATTCACCTCGCCAAGACTTACGGCATTGATCACGAAGTGCTAAATGCGGGGGAAATTCGCCAACGCTTCCCGCAATTCACCCCGGTGCTGGACTCCGCGATTGGCTATTTCGAGCCGGACGGCGGCTATGTGCGGCCGGAGCGCTGCATCGATGTGCAGCTAAAGCTGGCACGACAGCATGGTGCAAGGTTGCTGACCGGTGAAACCGTCACTGGCATCATTTCGATCGAGCAGGGCGTCACGGTCACCACCGATAAACGCACAATCCAGGCTAATAAAGTCGTTGTCAGCGCGGGCATGTGGTCGGCGGATTTACTGGGTGCGCCTTTCAACCAGCTATTGCGGGTCTGTCGTCAGAAGCTGTTCTGGTTCGAGTTGGAAGAAGACGCCACATTCGCGCCAGTATCGCCGAGCTTCATCCTGACTCACGGGCCTGGTGATGTAGACGTCAACTACGGTTTCCCGCCACTGCCGGGTGAGGGCAGCATGAAAGTCGCCACCGAGCAGTATCGTGACGCTTCTTCGGCAGGCTCTCTGGACAGGACCATCAGCGCCGCAGAAGAGCAGGACATGTTCGACGCTCAGGTTCGCGGCAAGATCGCTGGCGTCACCTCTCGCGTCGTCAAATCCTCAGTGTGTGCCTACACCGTCACGCCCGATTACAACTTCATCATCGACGAACACCCGGCCATGAAAAACGTGCTGGTTGTTTCCGCCTGCTCGGGCCATGGCTTCAAGCATTCCGCCGGGCTGGGTGAAGCAATCGCGCAGTGGTGCATCAACGGCAAGAGCGATGTGGACCTGTCGGCCTTTTCCTTGAAGCGTTTCGACGATCAGCGTTGAAACGCCCGATTTCTGTATTTATCTGTCCACTCTGAAAGGTGAAGTATCGTGAAACGTGTTGCTCTGTCCCTGGCGCTATTGGTCGCCGCTGTAGGTTCTGCTTATGCCGACACCCTGAAAATCGCAGTGGTGCCTGTCCCTCATGCGGAAATTCTCGAATTCCTCAAGCCGACCCTGGCCAAGGAAGGCGTGACCCTGGATGTGAAAGTGTTTTCGGACTACGTACAGCCGGATCGTCAGGTGGATGAAGGTTTACTGGATGCCAACTACTTCCAGAGCAAGCCGTATTACGACGCCTACAAGAAGAGTCATCCGGGCAGCGATCAAGTGCCGGTGGTTGCGGTACACATCGAACCGTTCGGTGCGTACTCGAAGAAGATCAAATCCATTGCAGAGCTTAAGGATGGCGCAACCATCGCTATCCCCAACGACCCGACCAACTCCGGACGTGCGCTTTTGCTGATCGCCAAGCAAGGCCTGATCACCCTGAAAGACCCAAGTAACATCATGGCGACCCGTCAGGACATCACCAGCAACCCTAAAAACCTGAAGTTCAAAGAGCTGGAAGCGGCGATGCTGCCTCGCGCCCTTAGCCAGGTTGATCTCGCGCTGATCAACGCCAATTACGCGCTGGAAGCGAAGCTTGAACCGCATAAAGATGCGCTGTTCATCGAAAGCTCTGAATCGCCGTACGCCAACTACCTGTACGTACGCCGTGACAAGGCAGATCTGCCTGCTGTGAAAAAGCTGGGTGCCGCGCTGAATTCACCTGAAGTGAAGGCGTTCATCCTGGAGAAATACCACGGGGATGTGGTGCCAGCGTTTTAATCGGGATCAGTTCGCGCCCTGGCGCGAAGCGCCAGCAACGGCCGCACCTCAGTGCATTTGTCGGAATCGGGTCGCTGGATACGACTGCTGCGCAGCCGTTCGCGAACAAGTTCGCTCCTACAGAATCTGGGGCGCCCCACAGATGGATAACATCCCGGCTTCTTGACGGCCTCGGTAGGAGCGAATTTATTCGCGATCTGGCGCGAAGCGGCAGCAACGGCCGCGCCTCGGTACATTTTTTGGAATCGGGTCGCTGGATTTACGACTGCTGCGCAGCCGTTCGCGAACAAGTTCGCTCCTACCGGTTCGAGTCGGCCCGCTAAAACTTGCGGCTGTTATTCAAACCCAGCAGGTAATCGTCCCCACCCAATTGCTGCATCTGCCGACGGATCCAGCTGGCGCGGCCTGCGACGTAACTGGTCGGACGGCTGGCGCTCCATTCTCGGGGGTTGGGCAGTACGGCTGCCAGATAACTGGCCTGCTGCACCGAAAGCGCACTGGCATTCACGCCGAAGTGATGCTGCGCCGCCGCCTGGGCACCGAACACACCGTCATCCCACTCGACGCTGTTCAGGTACACCTCAAGGATCCGCTGTTTGGACCAGAGGATTTCAATCAGTCCGGTAAACCACGCCTCAAGGCCTTTGCGCAGATAGCTACGACCCGACCACAGGAACAGGTTCTTGGAGACTTGCTGGCTCAGGGTGCTGGCACCGCGAATCGAACCACCCATCTCGTTGTGGGCAATGGCTGCCTGAATGGCTTCAACATCAAAACCCCAATGCTCAGCGAACTTCTGATCTTCGCCCGCGATAACCGCGACTTTGAGGTCGTTGGAAATCTTGTCCCATGGCTGCCAGGTGCGCTGCAGATCAATCGGCTTGCCGTCGACCCACGATTCAATCTTGCGCTCAACCATCAGCGCCGTGCCCGGTGGCGGCACGAAGCGGAAGATCAGGACCAGCAACACGCTGCCCGCTGCAAACCAGAGCAGGGCTTTGATGACACGACTTACTAGTGAACGCAGCATAGAGATGGCTTGGCCGAACCCGTTGAGCGGGCCATTATACAGACCGTGCGCCTTTGGACGATTCTTGAACGGAGTTAGTTATGGTTCGTAGCTTTTTAATGTTGGCAGCGTTCTTTGGTTTTACCGGCGTAGCGCTGGGAGCCTTTGCTGCCCATGCCCTCAAGAGCCGCCTGAGCCCTGAGTATCTGGCGATTTTCCATACCGGTGTGCTTTATCAACTGATCCACGCATTGGCGATTCTGGGCGTGGCGGTGCTGGCCGCTCAGCTTCCGGGCAGGCTCATGACCTGGGCGGGGTTCTCGTTTGCGCTGGGGATTGTGCTGTTTTCCGGCAGCTTATATCTGTTGACCCTGACCGGCATCAGCAAGCTGGGGATTATTACCCCGTTTGGCGGATTGGCGTTTCTGGTGGGCTGGGCGTTGCTCGGTTTGACCGCTTGGCGGTTGGGTGGGGTTTGATTCTCGTCAGACCACGGATCGGTAGGAGCGAACTTGTTCGCGAGGCGTCCGTACAGGCGATAGATGAACTTCGTCAACTAAACCGCCTCGCGATCAAGTTCGCTCCTACCGGGTGAGGCCCCACACATCGCTTTACCTTGGTCATACCCGCTGATCGGGCTAGAATGCTCGCCCCCAAAAATGATGGCTGCTCCCGCGCATGCACATTCAGTTGAACGGTGAACCCTTTGAATTGCCGGACGGCGCGACCGTTCTGGCATTGCTGACCCGCCTTGATCTTGTCGGGCGTCGAGTCGCAGTCGAGCTGAATCTGGATATCGTGCCGCGCAGCCAGCATGAATCCACGGCCCTGAGCGAAGGCGATCAGGTCGAAGTCGTCCACGCGATTGGCGGCGGCTAGGCTTCGACGTTTTCTGATTCAACTGCAAGACCTCAACTTCCAAGAGGATTTCCAATGAGCAATGTTCGCAGCGACAAGCCGTTTGTCCTGGCCGGTCGGACTTTCGAGTCGCGCCTGCTGGTGGGTACCGGCAAGTATGTGGATATGGAGCAGACCCGTCTGGCCATCGAAGCGTCGGGTGCCGAGATCGTCACTGTCGCGGTTCGCCGTACCAACCTGGGCCAGAACCCGGGTGAGCCGAATCTGCTGGATGTCCTGCCGCCGGATCGCTACACCATCCTGCCGAACACAGCAGGCTGCTTCGACGCAATCGAGGCGGTGCGCACCTGTCGCTTGGCGCGTGAACTGCTCGATGGCAAAAATCTGGTCAAGCTGGAAGTCCTGGCGGATCAGAAAACCCTGTTCCCTAACGTCATCGAAACCCTCAAGGCCGCCGAAGTGCTGGTCAAGGAAGGCTTCGACGTGATGGTTTACACCAGTGATGATCCGATCATTGCGCGTCAGCTGGCTGAAATCGGCTGCATCGCGATCATGCCACTAGCTGGCCTGATCGGCAGCGGCCTGGGGATCTGCAACCCGTACAACCTGCAGATCATCCTGGAAGAAACCAAAGTCCCGGTGCTGGTGGATGCCGGTGTCGGCACTGCGTCCGACGCTACCATTGCCATGGAGCTGGGCTGTGAAGCGGTGCTGATGAACTCGGCCATCGCTCATGCCCAGGACCCGATCCTGATGGGCGCAGCCATGAAGCACGCGGTGATTGCTGGCCGAATGGCTTACCTTGCCGGCCGTATGCCCAAAAAACTTTACGCCAGCGCGTCTTCGCCGCTGGATGGGTTGATCCGGTAGCGGCGTCCCGTAACAAATGACCAACTGGTAGGAGCCAACGTGTTGGCGAGGTGGTTTGCCAGATACGCCGCCTCGCTAACGAGTTAGCTCCTACCACAAACGCATTCCAACTCAGATGTACGCGTTGTTTGATGAGATTTTTTGATGACTGATCCAGACGTTCCAAACCCAGAGCTGCCTGTTGCCGAAGAAGGCGAAGAGCGCCAGCACCGCCGTATCAAGAGTTTCGTGATGCGCGCCGGTCGCATGACTGAAGGCCAGCAGCGTGGTCTGGACCAAGGTCGTCCACTGTATGTGCTGCCGTTGACCGACGCACCGGTGGATTACGATCAGGTGTTCGGTCGCTCTGCGCCGCGCACGCTGGAAATTGGTTTCGGCATGGGCCACTCACTGCTGGAAATGGCAGCGGCTGCGCCGGATCAGGATTTCATCGGTGTTGAAGTGCACTATCCGGGTGTTGGCGCGCTGCTCAACGGCGTGCTGACTCAGGGCCTGACCAACGTACGGGTCTACGATTGCGACGCGATTGAAGTGCTTAACCGTTGCATCGCCGATAACAGCCTCGACCGTCTGATGCTGTTCTTCCCGGACCCATGGCACAAGAGCCGCCACCACAAGCGCCGCATCGTACAGCCCGCATTTGCCGAACTGGTGCGCAGCAAGCTCAAGGTCGGCGGTGTTCTGCACATGGCCACTGACTGGGAACCGTATGCCGAATTCATGCTGGAAGTGATGAACATCGCGCCGGGCTATCGCAACCAGGCCGAAGACGGCAAATGCGTGCCACGACCAGCGGAGCGTCCGATCACCAAGTTCGAACGCCGTGGTGAGCGTTTGGGGCATGGGGTTTGGGATTTGAAATTTGAGAAGGTGGATTAATCCGCCGATCCTCCGGTAGGAGCGAACTTGTTCGCGAGGCGATATTCCTGTGTTCGCAGGATCAATGTCTCGCCAACAAGTTGGCTCCTACCGTTTCTACTGAGCGTTACTTCCTGTCCGCAACAACCCCGATCAACACCAGCACCACCACCAACACCGGCGCCAGGCTGTAGTTGTTGAACTGGCTCAGGCCGCGAATCACCCACGGAGTGGCGTAGATCAGTGCCGCGCCGCTACCGATGGTGACTAGCAAGGCCATCAACGGGATGCGCAAGGCGCCTGCGAAGCTGCTGATGCGTTGTTCGACCCAGCCTTTGAAGTCAGCGCCAAACAACACCAGCAAACAGCCCACCAGGGCGAGAGATATTTCCGAGAGGTTGCTGCGGCTCCAGCGGGAGATGGTGGCGAGCAGGTCCAGTATCAAATCCATGCAGGGTCCTTAGATAAGAAAATATTGCAGCAGGTCGTTGAGAAACAACTGACCTTGCGGCGTTGCGACCAATCGGGTCGGATCAGCTTGCAGCAGCCCACGTTGCTCGGCTTGCTGGCGCGCACTGGCCAGCGAATCGAGGCTTAGACCGGTGCGTTCGCGAAATAATGCAGCGTCCACTCCATTTGTCAGGCGCAGCGCGTTCATCAGGAATTCGAAGGGCAATTCTTCGACGCTGAGCAGCTTCTCACCGGCCTGGAACGGCTTGGCCGGGTTCAGATAGTCCTTCGGCAAGCGGGTCTTCCAGGTGCGTACGATGCGCCCGTCCGGATGGCTGAGCTTGCCATGGGCTCCGGCACCGATACCGATGAAGTCGCCGAAGCTCCAGTAATTCAGGTTATGCCGCGCCGGTCTGCCGGGTTGCGCATAGGCCGAGACTTCGTACTGCGCGTAACCGTTTTGCGCCAGCAGCAACTGCCCGGCTTCCTGGATATCCCACAGAATGTCATCTTCCGGCAGCGTCGGCGGCTGGTTCCAGAACACCGTGTTCGGCTCCAGCGTCAGCTGATACCAGGACAAATGCGTCGGTTTCAGGTCGATGGCTTGTTGCAGATCGCCCAATGCATCCTCGGGCGATTGATCCGGCAAGCCGTGCATCAAGTCCATATTGAAGTTGTCGAAGCCCGCCTGACGCGCCATGTCGGCGGCCCGAATGGCTTCATCGCCGTTGTGAATACGCCCCAGTGCCTTGAGTTTGGCTTCCTGGAAGCTCTGGATACCAATGGACAGGCGATTGATGCCCAGCCCGCGATAGGCGCTGAACTTGACCTGCTCGAAGGTGCCGGGATTGGCCTCCAGGGTGATCTCGATGTCACTGGCAAAACGAATGCGTTGCTCGACTCCCTGGAGCAAGCGGCCCAGCGCTTCTGCGCTGAACAGACTCGGCGTGCCACCGCCGAAGAAGATCGAACTGAGCTCGCGACCATAAACGTAAGGCAGGTCCAGATCCAGATCGGCCAGCAGCGCGTCGATGTACTCCGCTTCCGGCAGCACAGGGCTGGCGGTGTGGGAATTGAAGTCGCAGTACGGGCATTTGCGTACGCACCACGGGATATGGATGTACAACGACAACGGCGGCAGTTGCGGCAAGGCTGTCCTCGGTTCGGTCGATGAGAAACCGGTGGTGCCGAGGAACAGCGGCGTTGCAGGCGTTTCGTGGGTCATTTCAAAGCCAGGCGTTGACGCAAGATGGCCATGGCGCGGGCGCGGTGGCTGAGCTGGTTTTTCTCGGCGGGGCTTAGTTCGGCGCTGGAGCAGTCCCGCTCAGGTACCCAGAACAATGGATCGTAACCGAAACCGTGCTCGCCGCTGGCAGCAGTCAGGATGCGCCCGTGCCACAGGCCTTCGCAGAGGATCGGCAATGGATCATCGGCGTGACGCACCAGCGCCAGTACGCAAACGAACTGCGCGCCGCGTTGCTCTTGCGGGACTTCTTTAAGGGCGTCGAGCAATTTGGCGTTGTTGGCGGAATCGCCTTTTCCATCGGCATAGCGCGCAGAATAAATGCCCGGTGCGCCGCCTAGGAAATCCACCGCCAGCCCCGAGTCGTCAGCCAGCGCTGGCAACCCTGAAATCCGTGCCGCGTTGCGGGCTTTGAGAATGGCGTTCTCAACGAACGACAGGCCGGTTTCTTCCGGCTCCACGTTGCTGAATTCGCCGATAGAGCGCAGTTGCACGCTGTCGCCGAGCATGGCCTGGAGTTCTTTGAGCTTGCCAGCGTTGTGGCTGGCCAATACGAGCTGCGGGAAGGTCATCATTCGCCTGGATAGAGTTCTTGATTGAAGCTGAAGGAATGCTTGTCTTGATTCCCGGCTTTCACATCGATGTTGAAGGTGTAGGTTCCGGCCTGTTCAAGCGGGAACTGCGCAATGTAGCTGATCCAGCCTTTGTCCGTGACTTGCTTGAAGGTCAGAGGCTCTGGGCGTCCGGTAAGGTCCTTGTAGGTGCCTGCCACCACGGACGGCGCTGGCTTGCCCGCTTTGAGCACGGTGATATTCAGCACGTTCAGCTGTTTGCTGCGGATCAGGTCGGATGCTTTCGCCACGTCCACTGACAAGGTGGTTGAAGCGAACGCGTTGTAGTAGATGGTCACGTCGCCGAACGTTTCCTGCCGGTTGGGCTTGGCGTAGTCAGCAGCAAATGCCGACAGGCTCAGGGCGCACATCAACATGATTGCCAGGCGACGCATCATCTTTCTCCTGTCTATGAATTGAAAAATACGATCCTGTAGGAGTGAGCTTGCTCGCGATAGCGTCTGTTCAGACGGTAATTTAGCGCCAGTGAAACCGAATCGCGAGCAAGCTCACTCCTACAGATTCCGGTTTCAGGTTTGCTTCAAACCGCGATCTTGTGTTCCTGCAAACCCGGGCTGCTGACTCGATAGATACCTATCTCACCCAACAGGTTAGGCCATTGTTTGCTGGCCCAGCCGTGCCGATGCTGTTGATCCACTGCCAGCCGATCAATGACCTTGGCGTGGCGGCCACGGCACAGCTCTTCGAAGTCTTCGAAGGTGCAGAAGTGGATGTTCGGCGTGTTGTACCAGGTGTAAGGCAGGAAGTCCGACACCGGCATCCGGCCCTTGGTCGCCAGATACCAGCGGCAGCGCCAGTGACCGAAGTTCGGGAACGTGATGATGCACTGGCGGCCCACGCGGAGCATTTCGTCGAGGATCTTGTCCGGGTAATGCACGGCTTGCAACGCCTGGGTCATGACTACGATATCGAAGCTGTCGCTGGCGAAGTTGCCCAGGCCCTTGTCCAGGTCCTGCTCGATGACGTTGACGCCCTTGGTGATGCAGCGGGCAATGTTATCGGCGTCGTTTTCCAGGCCGTAGCCGGTGACTTGCTTGTTGTCGCGCAGCCAGGCCAGCAGTTCGCCGTCGCCGCAACCGAGGTCGAGCACGCGGCTGCCCGCAGGGATCCATTCTTGGATGATTTCCAGATCGGCTCTCATGGCGTCCTCAAAGTACAATTCGGTTCATGTAGCTGGAGAACGCCTGCAGGTAGCGCGGGATCGGGATCAGGAACGCATCGTGGCCCTGAGGCGCGTCGATCTCCAGATAGCAGACGTTCTTCTTTGCCGCCATCAGTGCGTCCACCAGTTCCCGGGAGCGGGCAGGCGAGAAGCGCCAGTCGGTGGTGAACGACATGACGCAGAAGTCTGCGGTCACGTTGGCGAAGGTGGCAGCCAGATTGTCGTTGAACGCGCCTGCCGGGTCGAAGTAGTCCAGCGCTTTGGTCATCAACAGGTAAGTGTTGGCATCAAAGCGGCCGGAGAACTCTTCACCCTGATAGCGCAGGTAGCTTTCAACCTGGAATTCCACACTGTGGAAGTCATAGTTGAGCTTCTCGCTTTTCAGGCCACGACCGAATTTCTCGCCCATGGAGTCATCGGACAGATAAGTGATGTGGCCGACCATGCGCGCCAGCATCAGCCCGCGTTTGGGAATGACACCAACCTCCTGGAAGTCGCCGCCATGGAATTCCGGGTCCGAGAGGATCGCCTGACGCGCCACTTCGTTGAAGGCAATGTTCTGTGCCGACAATTTTGGGGCCGAGGCAATCGCCAGGCAGTGCCGAACCCGATCCGGGTAAGTCATGGTCCATTGCAGTGCTTGCATGCCGCCCAGACTGCCGCCAACCACAGCTGCCCATTGCTGGATGCCCAGCATGTCAGCGAGCCGCGCCTGGCTGTGTACCCAGTCTTCAACGGTCAGGACCGGAAAGTTGGCACCGAAGGGTTTGCCGGTTTCCGGGTTGATACTGCTCGGGCCTGTCGAGCCATTGCAGCCGCCCAGATTATTCAGGCTGACGACGAAAAAACGGTTGGTATCGATAGGCTTGCCGGGACCGATGCAACTGTCCCACCAACCGGGTTTGCGGTCATCGACACTGTTATAGCCCGCCGCGTGGTGGTGACCGGAAAGGGCATGGCAGATCAACACGGCATTGCTGCGCGCGGCGTTGAGTTGGCCATAGGTTTCATAGATCAGATCGTAGGCAGGCAACGAGCGGCCACAGGCCAGTGCCAGAGGCTCGCTGAAATGCGCCGTTTGCGGCGTGACTAGACCGACAGAATCTTCGGGAAAGACCGTGGACATCGACCCTGCTCTCGCTTAAATGAGGCGTAAGTCTAATGACCACGGGGGGGAGGGGCAACAGAGGAATTCGGTGGGGGCTCAAGGTGGTGCAAAACCCTGCGGGAGCTGAGCTTGCTCGCGATAATGACGCCGCGATCCAAAGTGAATCGTGTTCAGCCTTATCGAGGCAAGCAGCGCACATTGACCGCTCTGTCCCGTAGGACCGGCTTTAGCCGGGAGGACAGCATTTCAGGCGAAGGAAGTTCAGCGGATGTCCCGACGTCCTCCCGGCTAAAGCCGGTCCTGCAAGATCAAAAGCAACCTTGCTGGCGGACATGGAATTTCCCGCTAGAGACGCTTCAGCAGGCAGGGATTGTGTTTCCCATGAATGCTTGACCCGCTGGATGGTGGCCTTTTGTATACGTTGAGCGCAAATTTTTATGCACAAGTGGCAGGCCAAAATAACCAAATGGAATGAAATTTCCGGAAATGTTCTCGTCTTTAAGCAAGATCATGTTTTTAAAAGGGTTTTTATTTAAAAGCCAGCGTACACCTGACCGTTCGGATAAGTAGCCTGCTAAGTAATTAGCGCTGCTTCCAATTTTTCATCAACAGAGTTATCCACAGGCTATTCAGCGGGTGAACGTCAATGCAGCTGTGCGAGCAGTAGCAAATTACGTGGCGTGACATGGCTTTCACAGAAGGTGCCCACGCTCACGCGATAGTGGTGTTCCTGTAGGTAAAGCGCCTTGTCGAGCACTAACCAGAGCTCCAGTGGACGACGGAACAAGTTGCGCACCAATTCAAGATTGCGCACCTGTGCCAGACGTTCCCAGCCCGCAGCTTCAAGGGTGGACCAATGTTGTTCGCCAACAGCTGGCAGACCCTTCAGCGCTGCCAGATCGCGGCAATAGTCGGCGAAAGGCTTATCCAGCCAGGCGCTGGGCAGCGACGGCGTGGGCAAGTAATCCTGACTGTTTTGCAGACGTCGCTGCAGCAAATCAAACGATAGACGGCGAGCCATGGATTGGTCGCGCTGCCGACGGACCCGGGCACCGGCGGTTACCGTTTCGCTCAGAGGCAGGCCAAGATCGTCCCGCGACAGCTTCAACGCTGACGCTTGTCCCTCACTTGATACCGGCTGGTAGTACTCGGTCTCGATGCGGTTGTAGCAGCACGGCGCAATTGCCAACTGAGAGCAGCCTACCTGGCTGGCCAGCCGCATCAATTGCACGTGCAGATCCCCGCAGGCATGCAGGGCGACAGGCGTGTGATGCGCTTGAAGCCGACGCCATGCATCGTCAGCCATGACGTCCTGTTGCACATGAGCGGCCTCAACGTTCAGGCGCGCGCTGAGTTGCTTTCCTGCTTCGACGAGGGCCGGGTCGCGTTCCAGGCAAGTAAGATTCTGACTCGGCTCAAGCAGACGCCGCCCCAAATGGCCTTTGCCCGAACACCACTCCAGCCAGTGAGCCGGTTTGTGCTCGAAACTCAGGCAACTGGCGAACGCCTCGATCTGCTGCCATTTGCGGCCTGGCACGTCGACACTCATGCGTGGCTCTACAGAGGTGAGCTCGAAGGCGGGCAGCGGATGCGCCTGGCTTAACGCCTGTGCCTCACTCGCCAGCTGTGGAAAGGGGAACGGTGCTGTCAGTTGCTCCGGGTGGTTGTGGGCTGCTTCGGCCTGGTCAAGCGAACGTTGGCGTAACCAGCCCGCCAGTTCCGGGTATTGTTGCTCCCAGGGTAAATGCAGCTGGGTGAAGGGGCGCGGCCGCCACAGTCCCTGCCAGGCGAACAGAAAGCTGTCCAGGGCGCGGAATCGACTGCGAAGCTGTTCGTCGTGCAAAGCGGGGTCGTTGGCCATGGTCAGTTGTCGGTTTCAAACGCGTAAAAGGGCTGGCTGTTGAAAGCCAGCCCTCTTCATAACAGCGCCCTGATCGGGCGTCTACGCGTAAAGGACGTCTGAGCTCACAAAAATATTAATACGTAAGTGTTACTCGGGCGCTTTGGATCACAGAATGCTGAACGGGAAGTACTTGTCGTTGATCTTCTTGTACGTGCCGTCTTCGATGATTTCCTTGATCGCCAGGTTGAGGCGCGCGCGCAGCGGGTCGTTCAGGCGTACGGCTATGCCGATCTTGTCGTTGTCCAGGACAGGATCGCCTTTGAACTCGAAGCTTGCGCCGGGCTGGCCCTTGAGCCATTCGTAGCTGGCGTATTTGTCGGCGAGGATCGCGTCCACGTGGCCTTCGGCCAGATCGGTGAAGGCGCTTTCCTGAGTGTCATAGAGCTTCAGGGTGATGTCCATCCCGAGATTCTCCTGCAGCCACGACGCGGAAAGCGTCGACGCCTGTGCGCCGATGGTCTTGCCCAGCAGCGAATCGCGAATGGAATCCTTGTCGGTTTTGAGCTCGCTGCCTTTCGCGGCTACAAACTGCAATTTGTTGGAATAATACGGCTCGGTGAAGTCCACCTGCTCGGCGCGCTCTTTGGTGATCGACATGGACGAGATCAGGAAGTCGAACTTGTTGTCATTGAGCGCCGGGATGATGCCTTCCCATTCGGTGGTAACCACTTCGCACTCGACTTTCATTTTTGCGCACAATGCGTGGCCGATTTCGACATCAAAGCCCACTGCCTGCCCGCTGGCATCCTTGCCGTTGAACGGCGGGTAAGCGCCCTCAACGCCGAATTTCATCTTCTCCACCGCAAAAGCACCAGTCGCAAAGGCCAGGGTGGCGGCTGCGACCAGCAGGAATTTTTTATACATCTGCATGGGTGTTGCTCCGTTGCAATTGCGGGACTTATCGGGCTGGCGTGAAGACGACTGCTGTTGGACACGAATTACCGCAAAATGTCGCTGGTCGTCCGAAGCATTTGTTAAGCCATGTATCGGCGTTGCTCAGCATTTGCGCATCAATACACAATGTCATTATGAAGCCAGCCCCCTGTGGGAGATTCTATGTTGGCTCGCAAGCTTGCTCATGCGCTATTGATCTTGTAGGACCGGCTTTAGCCGGGAGGACGTCAGTACATTCGCTAAAAATCCATCGCAGAAATACTGCCCTCCCGGCTAAAGCCGGTCCTACAAGATCAAGCTTGAAGACAACCATAGAATCTCCCACAGATGTTCATATGCTGGCCTCAAGAGAGCCATCAACCGCCTGACCCGTCCTGCCGCTTTGTGCTTCTTTTTCCGATACCCAGAGAAGCACTCGGATAGTGCACACTTAAACGCTCTGTGTATTTTTGGTGCGTTTTCTTTGTGTAATGCTGTGCACATCGGTAACAAAACATGTCACCTCTTCGCTGAAACGATTCTTCTCGCCGTTAATCCGAGAGCTCTAGCACTAACGTTTCCGTGAGCGACGTCGTTTTTGAATCATTCTGGCGCAGAATTTGCGTAAAGAATAAAAAACGCCCCGTTTTTTTCTTTTTACGAAGACGGTCAGGCAGTCGATTACCACGCAAAGGTAGTTTTTGAATGAGCAGTATCCCTAACGCTTCAGAGCTCGATCAGGGGCTCAAACCTCGGCATATCACGATGTTGTCCATTGCCGGTGTCATCGGTGCCGGTCTGTTTGTGGGTTCCGGGCATGCGATTGCCGAAGCGGGCCCGGCGGTACTCCTGGCTTACGCCGCTGCCGGTACGTTGGTGGTTCTGGTCATGCGCATGTTGGCCGAAATGGCTGTCGCGGCGCCGGATACTGGGTCTTTCTCGACGTATGCCGATCGCGCGATCGGGCATTGGGCCGGTTTCACCATCGGCTGGCTGTACTGGTGGTTCTGGGTGCTGGTAATTCCCCTGGAGGCCAACGCCGCCGCAACCATTCTGCATGCCTGGTTCCCGAACATCGCCATCTGGGTGTTCACATTGGTGATCACGTTGCTGCTCACCATCACCAACCTGTTCAGTGTGAAGAACTACGGCGAGTTCGAGTTCTGGTTCGCGTTGATCAAAGTCCTGGCGATCATCGGCTTTGTCGTGCTGGGCGTTGCAGCTATTTTTGGTCTGCTGCCCAACAGCCAGGTCAGCGGCGTCAGCCATTTGTTCGATACTCAGGGCTTTTTGCCGAATGGCATGGGCGCTGTGCTGGCTGCGATGCTGACCACCATGTTCTCGTTCATGGGCACCGAAATCGTCACCATCGCTGCGTCGGAATCGAAGAATCCGGAAAAGCAGATCACCAAGGCCACCAATTCGGTGATCTGGCGGATCTGCCTGTTCTATCTGGTGTCGATCTTCATCGTTGTTTCGCTTGTGCCGTGGAATGACCCGCGTTTGGCTGAAGTGGGTTCCTATCAGACCGTGCTGGACATGATGGGCATTCCCAATGCCAAGCTGATTGTGGATATCGTGGTACTGATCGCAGTCACAAGCTGCCTGAACTCGGCGCTGTACACCGCCTCGCGCATGCTTTACTCGCTGGGTAAACGTGGCGACGCGCCAGCGGTTGCGACTCGCACCAGCAAAAGTGGTACCCCTTACTGGGCGGTGATCCTGTCTACAGCGGCCGCGTTCCTGACGGTATTTGCCAACTACGTAGCCCCGGCTGCCGTGTTCGAATTCCTGCTCGCCAGCTCCGGTGCGATCGCGCTGTTGGTGTACCTGGTGATCGCGGTTTCCCAACTGCGCATGCGCCAGAAGAGCATTGCTGCAGGTGAAACCCTGTCGTTCCGTATGTGGCTGTTCCCGTACCTGACCTGGTTGGTGATCGTGTTCATCGTCGGCGTGCTGGGCGTCATGCTGGTCCAGGAGTCGCACCGCGTAGAAATCATCGCGACGGGCCTGCTGAGTATTCTGGTGATCGCCACCGGCGTCCTGGTTTCCCGTCGTCGCAAGGGCGAAAGGGCTGGCAAGGCTGTGTTGAATTGATGGACTGACTCAGAACTGTAAAAAAGGTATCGCGTTGCAAATACTGACCTGTGGGAGCGGTGCTTGCCCGCGATAAGGGCGACTCGGTTTACTTTAGATCGCGTCGCCTTCATCGCGGGCAAGCACCGCTCCCACATAAACCTAATCCTGTCTGCAAGGTCATGCGGTGCCTGCTACTTACTCTTCATCAACCCAGAACACGCCGCCTTGTACGCCTCGTGCTGATACTTGTTCAGCGAAGCAGGCAGGTCGAAGTTGTGTTTCTTGTTCTGCGCGTTGATGGTTTGCGGCGACAACAGGTTCACTTCGCAATCGCGCAGCAACTGGAAAACCGTTTCGATCTTGAACGTCGTCGGGCCGCCTGCGAACTCGCCTTTTTTGCTGCGCTTCTTGATGACGACATGACTGATGCCGTTCTCACGCACGAAGCTGGCGATCTGGGTCGCGAAGGTTTTGACGTTGGCAGACTCGTCGTCATCTTCGAGGGCCAGCTTTTTGGTCGCCAGCGGCAAGTGCTCCAGGCCACCTTGCTGGCGGGTCGCCAATGCAAAAATAGCCTCGCTGCCTTTGATTTCTACACCACAAATGATCATGAATGAGCCTTTACGTCACAGCCTTGGTTAAAAGGCAGACACCATAGCTCATTCAGGTGTTCATTCCTGCGCGATCGACTCCAGATACTCGGAGCGCTCATCGCTGGTACGCGCCAGGCAATCGTTCTGGGCGATGTTGAACGCTTTACTGCCAGCCGCTGCCGGGAACACCTCCACGGCGCAATCGGCGTCGCGAAGCTTTTCCCAGGCTAGCTGGGCAGTCTTGAGTTTTTCCGCAAAGGCGTTGGCCTGCGACTTGTTCGCCCCGAACTGGGTATTGACCCGCTGCAACAGGTTCTGGAAGTTCTCTTTCAGCAATTCCTCAGCCGTGTCGCGGCTGTACTTGGAGCATTCGAGGGTCTGCTGGTCCTCTTCGACGCCGTCGCATGGCGAAACATCAGGGTTTTGTGCTGCATGAGCGCCCGCGATGCCAGTCGCTAAAAGAACCAAAGCCAGGAAAACCTTGTTCATCGAGTCTCTCCACTCCATTTGATGAGCTGGATTCTGGCCTAAGCGCGCTCTAAAGAACAGGTTGGCGAGATGCACGTCGGCGGCGTCCTGTCGCCCTTTGTCGTTTCTTGACGCTTTCGGCAAACCCCCTGTCGTTTTTGCACCCGGCTCGGCCGACCCTCAGGCATATGCTGGCCTCAATAGCGTCGGCACACGATTCGGCGCACAAGCACTTAATAAGGGGACAGCCTGATGAGCCCAGCCGAATTACACGCCGACAGCATCGTTATTGACGGGCTGATCATCGCCAAGTGGAACCGTGAGCTGTTTGAAGACATGCGCAAAGGCGGCCTGACCATGGCCAACTGCACCGTGTCGGTGTGGGAAGGTTTCCAGGCGACTATCGACAGCATCTGCAAAAGCCAGAAGTTGATGCGCGAAAACAGCGACCTGGTGATGCCAGTAAGGACCACCGCCGACATCCGCAAGGCGAAAGAGCTGGGCAAGACCGGCATCCTCTTCGGTTTTCAGAACGCACATGCTTATGAAGACCAGATCGGCTATGTCGAGATCTTCAAGCAACTGGGCGTTGGCATCGTGCAGATGTGCTACAACACCCAGAATCTGGTGGGCACCGGCTGCTACGAGCGTGATGGCGGGCTGTCCGGTTTTGGTCGCGAAATCGTCGCAGAAATGAACAGGGTCGGCGTTATGTGCGACTTGTCCCACGTCGGTTCCAAGACTTCTGAAGAGGTCATCCTGGAATCGAAAAAACCAGTCTGCTACTCCCACTGCCTGCCGTCCGGCCTCAAAGAACACCCACGCAACAAGTCCGACGAAGAACTCAAATTCATCGCCGATCACGGCGGTTTCGTCGGTGTCACCATGTTTGCGCCGTTCCTCGCCAAAGGCATTGAGTCGACCATCGACGATTACGCCGAAGCCATCGAATACACCATGAACATCGTCGGCGAAGACGCCATCGGTATCGGCACCGACTTCACTCAGGGTCACGGCCAGGACTTCTTCGAATACCTGACCCACGACAAGGGCTACGCCCGCCGCCTGACCAGCTTCGGAAAGATCATCAACCCGCTGGGTATCCGCACGGTTGGCGAGTTCCCGAACCTGACCGAGACCTTGCTCAAGCGCGGCCACTCCGAGCGTGTGGTCCGCAAGATCATGGGCGAGAACTGGGTCAACGTGCTCAAGGATGTCTGGGGCGAGTAACACCCCGATCACGAGCAAAACCTTTACTGAATTGATCACCCCACTGCCATTTCGCGCAGTGGGCGTACCCCGAACATCTGGAGTTTGACCCCATGGCTAAAATCGCCCCGCAACTGCCTATCGAAGTCGACAGCGAAACCGGCGTCTGGACCTCCGATGCATTGCCGATGCTGTACGTGCCGCGTCACTTTTTCGTGAACAACCACATGGGCATTGAAGAGGTGCTGGGTGCGGATGCCTATGCGGAAATCCTCTACAAAGCGGGCTACAAATCAGCCTGGCACTGGTGTGAGAAAGAAGCCGAATGCCACGGTCTGGAAGGCGTTGCGGTTTTCGAGCATTACATGAAGCGTCTATCGCAGCGTGGCTGGGGTCTGTTCAAGATTCAGGACATCGACCTGGAGAAGGGTACCGCCAGCGTCAAGCTTGAGCACTCCTGCTTTGTGTACGTCTACGGCAAAGTCGGCCGCAAAGTGGATTACATGTTCACGGGTTGGTTTGCCGGTGCCATGGACCAGATTTTCGCCGCAGCGGGCAGCCCGATTCGTACCGTCGCCGAGCAGGTTTACGGTGGTTCGGAAGAAGGCCACGACGACGGCCTGTTCATCGTCAAGCCGCTGTAAGTCGAGGATCGTGTTATGGCTTTCGAAGCGATGTTTCAGCCGATTCAAATCGGCAAGCTCACGATCCGCAACCGCGTACTGAGTACTGCGCACGCTGAGGTCTACGCCACCGATGGCGGCATGACCACCGATCGTTACGTGAAGTACTACGAAGAAAAGGCCAAGGGCGGGATTGGTCTGGCCATCTGTGGCGGTTCTTCCAGCGTCGCTATCGACAGCCCGCAAGGCTGGTGGAAGTCGGTCAATCTGGCGACCGACAAGATCATCCCGCACTTCCAGAACCTTGCCGACGCCATGCACAAACATGGCGCCAAGATCATGATTCAGATTACCCACATGGGCCGTCGCTCCCGTTGGGACGGTGATCACTGGCCGACCCTGATGTCGCCTTCGGGCATCCGCGAGCCCGTACACCGCGCGACCTGTAAAACCATCGAGCCGGAAGAAATCTGGCGCGTGATCGGCAACTACGCCAGCGCTGCGGCGCGGGCCAAGGCCGGTGGCCTGGACGGTGTCGAACTGTCGGCTGTGCACCAGCACATGATCGACCAGTTCTGGAGCCCGCGGGTCAACAAACGCACTGACGAATGGGGCGGTAGCTTCGAAAACCGCATGCGTTTTGGCCTTGAAGTCATCAAGGCTGTGCGCAAGGAAGTCGGTCCGGATTTCTGTGTGGGCCTGCGTATCTGCGGTGATGAGTTTCACCCTGACGGCCTCAGCCACGAGGACATGAAGGAGATCGCCAAGTATTACGATCAGACCGGCATGATCGACTTTATCGGCGTCGTCGGATCGGGTTGTGACACCCACAACACCCTGGCCAACGTTATTCCGAACATGAGTTATCCACCTGAGCCGTTTTTGCATCTGGCGGCCGGTATCAAGGAAGTGGTGAAGGCACCTGTGTTGCACGCGCAGAACATCAAGGATCCGAACCAGGCCACGCGGATTCTCGAAGGCGGTTACGTCGATATGGTCGGCATGACTCGCGCGCACATCGCCGACCCGCACCTGATCGCCAAGATCAAGATGGGCCAGATCGACCAGATCAAACAGTGCGTCGGCGCCAACTACTGCATCGACCGTCAATATCAGGGCCTTGATGTTCTGTGCATTCAGAACGCCGCGACCTCCCGTGAATACATGGGTGTGCCGCACATCATCGAAAAATCCACCGGGCCGAAACGCAAGGTGGTGATTGTCGGTGCCGGCCCTGCGGGCATGGAAGCGGCCCGGGTTTCGGCCGAGCGCGGCCATGACGTGACGCTATTCGAGAAGAAAGAATTCATCGGCGGGCAGATCACTACTGCCTCGAAAGCGCCGCAGCGTGACCAGATTGCAGGCATCACCCGCTGGTTCCAACTGGAGCTGGCGCGTTTGAAAGTCGATCTGCGTCTGGGCACGGCGGCTGACCCGGCCACCATCATGGATCTGCGTCCGGACATCGTCGTGCTTGCGGTGGGCGGTCATCCGTTTCTGGAGCAGAACGAACATTGGGGCGCGGCTGAAGGGTTGGTGGTCAGCAGCTGGGACATCCTCGACGGCAAGGTTGCGCCGGGCAAGAGCGTACTGGTGTACGACACCATCTGTGAATTTACCGGGATGTCGACGGCTGACTTCCTGGCCGACAAAGGCAGCCAGGTGGAGATCGTCACTGACGATATCAAACCGGGCGTGGCAATTGGCGGGACATCGTTCCCGACCTACTACCGCAGCATGTATCCGAAAGAAGTGATCATGACCGGCGACATGATGCTGGAGAAGGTCTACCGCGAAGGCGACAAGCTGGTGGCGGTGCTGGAGAACGAATACACCGGTGCGAAAGAAGAGCGGGTGGTGGATCAGGTGGTCGTTGAAAACGGCGTGCGCCCGGACGAAGAACTCTACTACGCCCTTAAAGCCGACTCGCGTAACAAAGGCCAGATCGACATCGAAGCGCTGTTCGCTATCCAGCCGCAACCGTGTCTGAGCGAGCCGGGTGACGGGTACCTGTTGTTCCGCATTGGTGACTGCGTGGCACAGCGTAATACCCATGCGGCGATCTATGACGGCTTGCGGCTTTGTAAGGATTTCTAAGTCGAACCCGTAGGAGCGCGCTTGCCCGCGATGAACGATAACGGGGTTTGCCTGACACTCCGCAGTGTCTGTATCGCGGGCAAGCGCGCTCCTACGGAAAAGCACCGAATACCTCTGTGGGAGCAGAGCTTGCTCGCGATGAACGATGACGCGGTTGCCCTGATGAACCGCAGCGCCCTTATCGCGGGCAAGCACCGCTCCCACAGGAAACACCGAATACCCCTGTAGGAGCCGAGCTTGCTGGCGATGAACGATGACGCGGTTGTCTTGATGAACCCCGGCGCCTCAATCGCGGGCAAGCCCAGCTACCACAGAAGAAACGAGTACCCCTGTAGGAGTGAGCTTGCTCGCGATAAGGCCGGAACGGCCTTCAATCGGGTTTGAATTTGAATCCATTACCAGCGCTGCGCACTGGATCGCGAGCAAGCTCACTCCTACAGGAGACCGATGACCTCTGTCGGACCGCGCGCCGTAGGAGCTTCACATGCTGAACACACTGCTTCCCATCTTGCTGTTCGCTGCTCTGGGCCTTGCTGTCCTGGGGGCTGTGCGGCGGGTGAATATGTGGCGCAACGGGCGGGCCTCTAAAGTCGACCTGCTCGGCGGGCTGCTGGCCATGCCCAAGCGTTACATGGTTGATCTTCACCATGTCGTGGCTCGGGATAAATACATCGCCAACACCCACGTCGCGACGGCGCTGGGCTTTGTGTTGTCGGCATTGCTCGCTATCGTCGTACACGGCTTTGGGCTGCACAGCCGCATCCTCGGTTATGCCCTGTTATTGGCATCGACCTTGATGTTTGTCGGCGCGATCTTCATGTTCCTGCGCCGTCGCAATCCACCGGCTCGTCTGTCGAAAGGCCCGTGGATGCGCCTGCCGAAAAGCCTCATGGCGTTTTCCGTCAGCTTCTTTCTGGTCACGCTGCCGGTGGCGGGGATTCTCCCGCAGGACTTCGGCGGCTGGGTGCTGGTCGCGTTGCTGGGCTTGGGTTGCCTGTGGGGCGTGTCGGAAATGTTCTTCGGCATGACCTGGGGTGGGCCGATGAAGCACGCCTTTGCCGGTGCATTGCATCTGGCCTGGCATCGTCGCGCCGAACGTTTTGGCGGTGGTCGCTCAACCGGCCTCAAACCCCTGGACCTCAATGACAAAACCGCGCCGCTCGGCGTAGAAAAACCCAAGGATTTCACCTGGAACCAACTGCTGGGTTTTGACGCCTGCGTGCAATGCGGCAAGTGCGAAGCCGCGTGCCCGGCGTTCGCAGCCGGCCAGCCGCTGAACCCGAAAAAACTGATTCAGGACATGGTCGTGGGTCTGGCCGGCGGCACTGACGCCACATTTGCCGGTAGCCCGTATCCCGGCAAAGAGATCGGTCTGCACGGCGGCAATCCGCATCAACCTATCGTCAACGGCCTGGTAGACCCTGAAACCTTGTGGTCCTGCACCACCTGCCGGGCATGTGTCGAAGAATGCCCGATGATGATCGAGCACGTGGACGCCATCGTCGACATGCGCCGTCACCTTACCCTGGAAAAAGGCGCGACGCCGAACAAAGGCGCTGAAGTGCTGGAAAACCTGATCGCCACGGACAACCCCGGCGGTTTCGCTCCGGGCGGGCGGATGAACTGGGCGGCGGATTTGAACCTCAATCTGCTCTCCGAAAAAAAAGCTGTCGACGTGCTGTTCTGGGTCGGCGACGGCGCTTTCGACATGCGCAATCAACGTACTTTGCGCGCCTTCGTCAAAGTCCTGAAGGCAGCCAAAGTCGACTTCGCCGTGCTTGGACTGGAAGAGCGGGACAGCGGCGACGTGGCGCGGCGTCTCGGTGACGAAGCGACTTTCCAGATGCTCGCCAGACGCAACATTCAGACCCTGAGCAAATACAGCTTCAAGCGCATCGTCACCTGCGACCCGCACAGCTTCCATGTGCTGAAAAACGAGTACGGCGCGTTCGATGGCAATTACCTGGTGCAGCACCACAGCACTTACATGGCGGAGTTGATTCAAGGTGGCGCGCTGAATCTGGGTCAGCACAAAGGCTCCAGCGTCACCTATCACGACCCGTGTTATCTGGGCCGCTATAACGGTGAGTACGAAGCGCCGCGTGATGTGTTGCGTGCGCTGGGCATTGAGGTCAAGGAAATGCAGCGTTCCGGTTTCCGCTCCCGTTGCTGCGGTGGTGGCGGCGGTGCGCCGATTACGGATATTCCCGGCAAGCAACGGATTCCTGACATGCGCATGGAAGACATCCGCGAAACCGGTGCCGAACTGGTGGCCGTCGGTTGCCCGCAATGCACCGCGATGCTCGAAGGCGTGGTCGAGCCGCGACCGATGATCAAAGACATTGCTGAATTGGTTGCTGACGCATTGGTGGAAGAAGTTATCCCCAGCAAACCTGCGCCAGTAAAACGTGAACCTGCGGAGGTGCACTGATGAGCGACATTATCCGTCGCGATCCTCGCGCTGAATGGATCGCCCGCAACCGCCTGCACCCACTGCACGCCGCCATGCAACCGGCGCAATCCAGCTGGATGGGGCCTAACGGCCTGATGCGCAGAAATGTGCATGGTGTGGGTTTTATCGGCCCCAACGGCATCAAACGAATCGACCGCAGTGGCGCTCAGCAAGGCGGAGCGGTGAAACGCTCAGCCGCAGCCGAAGTGCAGTTGCCGCTGCATCAAGTGCCGCAACCGGCTTTCTATATTTGCGTTGCGCCGGACATGGTCGGTGGACGTTTGAGCAGCCACGACCGTGATCTGCTCGGCCTGGCTCATCAGCTTGCCGGTCAGAGTGGCGCTGTACTCGCGGTGGTGTTTGGCGAGCATAAAGAGAGTGCTTTCACGACGGCGGGCGTTGATCGTTTGCTGGTTCTGGAAGGTAGCGAGTTCAGCGGTTACTCACCGGAGCAGCGTGTCCAGGGCTTGCGGGCTGTGGATAACCAGTTCAACCCCCGTCACTGGCTGCTGCCGGACAGTCGCAGCGGTGGCGGCGAGTTGGGTCGTCGCTTCGCGGCCAGTTTGGGCGAGCGTCCTGCCACGCGTGTCTGGCAAGTCAAGGATGAGCAATGCATCGGTCGCGCCGGTGCGGGCCAGGAAGATATCTCAAGACCATTGGCACGCTTGATCATCGCTGCTGCGGAGTGTGCTGAACCGGTCAGCGAAACCCGTCATGAAGCGCTGCCGGTTGAGTTATCCACAAGCGTAGCGCGCAGCCTGCCGCGGATTGAAGACCTCGGCGCTGTCGCTGTCGACCCGGCCATGATTCCGATGGCGGAAGCGGAGTTCATCTTCTCCGGCGGCAATGGCGTCAAGGATTGGGATTTGTTTCACCGCACCGCTGCGGCCCTTGGCGCGACTGAAGGTGCGTCCCGCGTGGCAGTGGATGACGGTTTCATGGGCCGTGATCGACAGGTCGGCGCGAGCGGCACCTGGGTCACGGCGCGGGTTTACGTGGCGGTGGGTATTTCCGGCGCGATCCAGCATCTGCAGGGTATTGGTGCGTGCGACAAGGTCGTGGCAATCAACCTTGATCCGGGTTGCGACATGATCAAACGTGCCGACCTTTCTGTGATCGGCGACAGCGCAGCAATCCTCGCGGCGCTGATCGACGCGGTGGAAACCCATCGCCATGGAGCAAAACAAGATGCGGCCTGAGCCAACTGCTTCCTCTGTGGGTAACGCTGCCGTGCACGTCATCAGCCTGGTCTCAATCGGCGCGCACCCGACATCCGGCCGCGCACGTCGTGCCGAGCAGGACGCTCGCGCTGTCGAAATGGGCCTGCAACTGGCTGGGGATAACTTGCACGTGCTGCACGCGGGTAGCGCCGAAGAGCCTGCGTTGCGGGCTTATCTGGGCATGGGGCTGGACGAGCTGCATGTACTGGAGCAACCCAAAAACGCTGACGCATTGCCTGCGTTGACGGACTACATCCGTGAGTCTGGCGTGCAAGTGGTGCTTACCGGAAGCCAGGCAGAAACCGGAGAAGGCTCTGGCATGTTGCCGTTTTTGCTCGCAGAAAAGCTCGGTTGGCCGCTGGTGGTGGGGCTGGCTGAAGTTGAGTCTCTGGATAACGGCATTGCTCTGGTGCTACAGGCATTGCCTCGTGGTCAGCGTCGGCGTTTGAAAGTACGGCTGCCGTTTCTGGCGACGGTGGATAACGCCGCACCCAAGCCCCGTCAAAGCGCCTACGGCCCAGCGCAGCGCGGCACACTTGCAGCCGAACAGGTGGAAATTATCAGCGACGAACTGCTCGGCGGCTCGGTCCTGCAACCGGCCAAACCCCGGCCCAAGCGACTGAAAGTCATCAAAGCCAAAAGCGGTGCTGACCGCATGAAAGCCGCAACGGCCAAAGCCAGCGGTGGCGGCGGACAAGTGCTCAAGGGCGTGACGCCAGAGGCGGGGGCAGAGGCGATTCTCAAGTTGTTGATTGAGGAAGGCGTGGTGAGGTAAACCAGTGGGAGATCTATGTTTATCTGCAATCTGACGTGGGACCGGCTTTAGCCGGGAAAGGGCCGGTACAGCCGCTGCATATCCATCGTCAGTAATGCAGTCTTCCCGGCTAAAGCCGGTCCCACGGCGTCAGCGACACGGCGTACCTCTCTCAAAGTTTTTCCAAAGAATTCCATCCGACAGCCAGCATTTGCCAGTAATCCCACGCTCTGACAGAATCGCGAATCGTTCTTGTTATTTCATTTTGTACTAAAGGGCCGCTGCTGATCAGCGGCCTTTTTGTTTTGGATAAAGGTTTTCGAGAAGAACAGCATGAAAAGCCAAACCGTGCGCCGCTGGTCCTTCGTCCATACCTGGACGAGCCTGATTTGTACCCTGTTTTTGTTGATGCTGGCGCTGACCGGGCTGCCACTGGTGTTCAGTCACGAAATTGATCACCTGCTGGGCAATTCACCTGAGTTCAAGGAAATGCCAGCCGACACGCCGCACCTCAACCTGCAGCAACTGGTCGAAGCTGCCGAAGCTCATCGTCCTGGCGAGGTCATGCAGTACTTCGGCTGGGAGGACGACGAGCCGAACGGTGTCTGGGCGATCATGGCCAAAACGGCGGGCACCGAACCCAACGATTCGCACTCTTTCATGCTCGATTCGCGCACCGGCGAAGCCTTGGAAACGCCGTCCGCAAACGGCGGTTTCATGATGGTCATGTTGCGCCTGCATGTGGATATGTATGCAGGGCTGCCGGGCAAGTTACTGCTGGCGTTCATGGGCCTGATGTTCGTGCTGGCGATTATTTCCGGGACAGTGCTGTATGCGCCGTTCATGCGCAAACTCAAATTCGCCACCGTGCGCGCCGACAAATCAACGCGCATGCGCTGGCTTGATCTGCACAACCTGATCGGCGTCGTGACCCTGACCTGGGCGTTGGTGGTGGGCGTGACCGGAGTGATCAGCGCCTGCGCTGACCTGTTGATCGCCTCGTGGCGTAACGACACGCTGGCCGCCATGATCGAACCTTATCGCGGTGCGCCGCCGCTGACTCAACTTGCCCCCGCAACGCGTCTGGTCGAGATTGCTGAATCCGTAGCGCCCGGTATGCAGATCGACTTCATTGCCTTCCCCGGAACGCGCTTCTCCAGCGAGCACCACTATGGGGTGTTCATGAAAGGGAATACGCATCTGACGGCGCACTTGATGACCCCGGTGCTGATCGATGCGCAGACTCTGAACGTCACCGCGGTGGTCGAACGGCCCTGGTACATGGATGCGTTGGGCATGTCCCAACCGCTGCACTTTGGTGATTATGGCGGTATGCCGATGAAAGTGCTGTGGGCAGCGCTTGATGTGCTGACGATCATTGTCCTGAGCAGCGGGCTGTATTTGTGGTGGGTTCGCAGAAGGGTTGCACGTCCAATCGACGTGTCCCTGCAAGAGACGCTGCAATGAAGCGTTCTACGTTATGGAAGACCTTTGCCGCGCCGGGAGTGATTGCGTTGCTGACCGGGCTGGGGCTTTTCGCTGCGTTGTTGGGGGATGGCTGGTGGGATGCGCTGGCCTGGCTGGGCATGGGAGTCGCAGCAGTGTTCAGCATCAGAGGCTTGCTGACTCGCAAGTCTTGAAAGCAAATATTGCGGACCGCTGTGGCGCTGGCTAGTCTGAGGGACTGTCTTATTCGAGGAACCTCCATGTCTGCGCCGACCATGACGTTGTACTACAACGCTGCTTCGCCGTTTGCCCGCAAGGTGATGCTGGTACTGCATGAAACGGGACAACTGGACCGGGTGACCCTTCAGCCCACTACGCTTTCGCCCATCGCCCCGGTGGAAGAGCTGAACAACGATAACCCCGCTGGCAAGCTTCCCGCGCTGCGACTGGCGGACGGCAACGTCATTCATGACAGCCGGGTCATTCTTGACTACCTGGACAGCCAGCATGTCGGCAACCCGTTGATCCCTCGTGAAGGTTCGGCGCGCTGGCGACGCCTGACCCTGGCGTCCCTGGCGGATGCGCTGTTGGATGCGGCCTTGTTGATTCGTTATGAGCAAGCGTTGCGCCCGGTGGAAAAGCACTGGGACCTCTGGCTCGATAATCAGCAGGAAAAGGTCGAGCGCAGCCTGGCTTACTTCGAGCAGGAAGCGATTACCGAGCTCAGCTCGGCTTTTGATGTGGCCTCCATCAGCGTCGCTGCAGCGTTGGGCTACCTCGACTTTCGCCAGCCGGACCTGGCCTGGCGCAACCGCTATCCACGTCTGGCCAACTGGTATTTTGAAATCAGCCAGAGACCGTCGATGCAGGCGACTCAGCCTTCGGTTTGAAGGAACCGATAAGTTGACCCCAATCTGTAGGAGCTCACCGAGGTTACGAGGCCAGCGATGGCGGTATGTCTGACACTCCGCCATCGCTGGCCTCGTAACCTCGGTGAGCTCCTACAGGTCCACAGCGTGATGCCAGGGTCAGGTGGATAAGTTAGTGTTGATCACCCATCAATCACCTTGCGATAAAACGCCCACTCCTTCGTCAACGCATCCGCCTGATTGACCGCCTTGCGGAAGCCGTGGTGTTCGTCCGCGTAAAAATGCCCCTCAGCCACAACGCCTCGGGACTTCAGGGCCATCAGCATGGCGCGGGTTTGTTCAGGAACGACCACGGCGTCGAGCTCGCCCTGGAAGAAAATCACCGGCACCTGAATGTCTGCGGCGTGCAGCAGAGGCGTACGGGCGTGATAGCGGTCGAGGTCCTCTTCAGGATCGCCGATCAGCCAGTCCAGATAATCGCTCTCGAATTTATGCGTGGCTTTGGCCAATGCTAGTGGGTCGCTGACGCCGTACAAGCTTGCACCGGCGCGGAAGACTTTCTTGAAGGCCAGTGCGCACAGGGTCGTATAACCCCCGGCACTGCCGCCGCGAATGAACGCTTGTTCCGGATTGATCAGTCCGCGTCCGGCCAGGTGAGCAACCACCGCGCAAGCATCTTCCACATCGGCCACACCCCAGTTCAGGTGCAGGCTCTGCCGATATTCCCGGCCGTATCCGGTGCTACCGCGATAGTTGAGATCGGCCACGGCAAAGCCGCGTTGGGTCCAGTACTGGATTTTCGGATCAAGCACCGGGTAGCAGGCCGAGGTCGGTCCGCCGTGGACAAACACCACCAGCGGCGGCGTGCCAACAGCATTCATGGCCGGGTAGAAATAGCCGTGCGCTTCGCCATCGCCGCTTTTGTAGCGCAATGTTTGTGGGCGGCTGATTTGCTCCGGCGGCAGGGGCGCGACACCTCCGGCCAGCACCTGAACACTGTGATCTTCGCGACTGATCGCGAGGACCGCCGAAGGGCGGGTGGCTGAAGCCGCGATGCAATAAACGTATTGATCGTCGAGCGCCAGACTGCGGAAACGGCTGTACTCGCCGCTGAAATCTTCCAGCGTGCCGTGGGAATCTCGCATCCCCAACACGCCTGTGCCGTTTTCCGACCAGGTACCCAGGTAAGCACCGTTAGGTAACGGCAACCAACTGCGGCCGCCCAGTTGCCAAGGTGCTGGCGCATGGTCGGCGTCGGACGCCTTGAGGTGGGTCAGGCCGAATGAGCCTTCCACACAAGGCTGCCAGAAACCGCCCTGATCGCTCAGGCAATACAAACGCCCGTTAGCGTCGAAACGTGCTTGCTGAATGGACTCCTGATCGCGGTCGCCCGCCAGGCAACGCGGCTCGGACCAACCGCCCGCCGCCTGACGTTTGCTGCTCATTAACAATGTGCTTGTCCAGGGCTGGTGTGGCTTCTGCCATTCGATCCAGGCCAAACGCTGGCCATCAGGGCTGAGGGTGGGGGATGCGTAGAAATCCGCCCCGCGCGCGAGCACCAGACGCTTGCCATTGGCGACGTCAATGCTGACCAGTTGATGGAATTCTTTGTCTTCTTCGACGGCCAGAATCTGCCCGTTGGCAAATACCAGATCGCCGTAGCGTTTTTTGCCGGTGGTGATGGCTTCGGGCAGACCTTCGCCCTCGAACTCATCAAACACCAGTGGCTGGCGATAGAGCTGCTGATCGCTTTCGTTGACGAACACCAACCCATCGTCAGTCAGGCAGAAAGACCCGCCGCCATATTCATAGACCCGGCTGCGCACGCTGAAGCCGTCGGGCGTCAGGCAGGTCGTGTTGCCTTCAAACCAGCGCCAGATGCGGCACGCGCCATCCTCCGGCCGGTATTCGTTCCAGAACAACCCCAGCGGGCTAACCGCCAACTCGGCGAAATCGACGCCAGCGGCGACTGCCTGGGCTGCGGTGAACGTGTCAGGATTTGGCGATGAGGCGCGAGTTTCTGTCATTGCGAAAGGCCAACTGCTCAATGGTTTGAGTCGCATATTCGGCTTCTTTGCGAGCCTGCACAATCATCCCGTGATGAGGTGATTTACTGCATACCGGATCGGCATTGGCGGCATCGCCGGTGAGCATGAATGCCTGGCAACGGCAGCCGCCAAAATCCTTCTCTTTTTCATCGCAGGAGCGGCACGGTTCAGGCATCCAGTCGTAACCACGGAAGCGGTTGAAACCGAACGAGTCGTACCAGATGTGCTGCATCGTATGGTCGCGGACATTGGGAAACTGCACCGGCATTTGCCGCGCACCATGGCACGGCAGCGCGGTGCCGTCCGGGGTCACAGTGAGGAAGATATTGCCCCAGCCGTTCATGCAGGCTTTGGGACGTTCCTCGTAGTAATCCGGGGTGACGAAAATCAGCTTGCAGGGATGGTTTTCGGCGGCGAGCTTGTCGCGGTATTCGTTAGTGACCCGCTCGGCACGAACCAGTTGATCCTTGGTGGGCAGCAAGCCTTGGCGGTTCAGGTGCGCCCAGCCGTAGAACTGACACGTCGCCAGCTCGACGAAGTCGGCTTCGAGGGCGATACAAAGCTCGATAATTTTATCGATCTTGTCGATGTTGTGCCGGTGAGTGACGAAATTCAGCACCATCGGGTAGCCGTGCTTCTTGACCGCACGGGCCATTTCCAGCTTCTGCGCAAAAGCTTTTTTTGACCCTGCGAGCATGTTGTTCACTTGCTCATCGCTGGCCTGGAAACTGATCTGGATGTGGTCGAGCCCGGCTTCTTTGAAGTCGATGATCTTCTGTTCGGTCAGACCGATACCCGAGGTAATCAGGTTGGTGTAATAACCGAGCCGACGGGCTTCGCGGATCAGCTCAGCCAGATCCTGACGCACCAGCGGTTCACCACCTGAGAAGCCAATCTGCGCCGCCCCCATTTGCCGCGCCTCGGCCATGACCTTGAACCATTGCTCGGTGGTCAGCTCCTGGCCTTGTTTGGCGAAGTCCAACGGGTTCGAGCAATACGGGCATTGCAGCGGGCAGCGATACGTCAGCTCGGCCAGCAGCCACAGCGGCAAACCAACCGCGGGCTTGGGCGGAATCTTGATGGCTGACTCAACCGGGGTCGACTCAGGCAAGTTCGATCCAGTGTTCGCCACGGGCGACCTCCATGAATTGCTCGACATCGCTGCCGAGCTCGGGAAAGCCCGGGAACTGCTCGTTCAGGGCTTCAATGATGGCCGCTACGCTGCGCTGGCCATCGATCAGGCCACCAATGGCACTGGCGCTTTCATTGAGTTTGATCATGCCTTCCGGGTACAGCAGCACGTGGCCGTTCTGCGCCGGTTCAAACTGATAGCGATAGCCTCGACGCCAGCTCGGGACTTGTTGTCGATCAAAGCTCATAGGGCAATCCCCTTATGCCAGACCCGTTGGTCGGTCACGCTGTGATAAGGCGGGCGGTTCAGCTCGTAGGCCATGCTCATGGCGTCCAGCATGCTCCACAAAATGTCGAGTTTGAACTGCAGGATTTCCAGCATGCGCTGCTGGCCGTCATAAGTCGTGTAGTGCTGCAGGGTGATCGTCAGGCCGTGCTCCACATCGCGACGCGCCTGGCCCAGCCGGGTACGGAAATACTCGTAGCCAGCTGGATCGATCCACGGGTAATGCTGCGGCCAACTGTCCAGACGTGACTGGTGGATCTGCGGGGCGAACAGCTCTGTCAGCGAGCTGCTGGCGGCTTCCTGCCAATTGGCGCGGCGGGCAAAGTTGACGTAGGCATCCACGGCGAAGCGTACGCCGGGCAGAACCAGTTCCTGGGAGCGCAGTTGATCCGGGTCCAGCCCAACGGCCTGACCCAAACGCAGCCAGGCTTCAATACCGCCGTCTTCACCGGGCGCACCGTCGTGATCCAGCAGGCGCTGAATCCACTCACGACGAATTTCACGATCCGGGCAGTTGGCAAGAATGGCGGCATCCTTGAGCGGGATGTTGACCTGATAGTAGAAACGGTTGGCGACCCAGCCCTGAATCTGTTCGCGGGTCGCACGGCCTTCGTACATCGCCACGTGGTAGGGGTGATGGATATGGTAATACGCGCCTTTGGCGCGCAAGGCCTGTTCGAATTCAGCGGTGGACAGCGGCGTTGCTTCGCTCATGTTGGCTCCTGTGAACAACACATCTCTTTCTGAATGACACGGACCTGTGGGAGCGGTGCTTGGTCTGGGCGGCATTCCGACGATAAGGCTGGACGCGGTTCACTTCAGATCGAGGTGTCTTTATCGTCGGAATGCCGCCCAGACCAAGCACCGCTCCCACAGGTCAGTGTTCACGCCTCTTACAACTCAATACTCATCCCATCAAACGCCACTTCGACGTTACGGCGAGCAAGCTCAGCGCGTTCGGGCGAGTCTTCGTCGAGGATCGGGTTGGTGTTGTTGATGTGGATAAGCACCTTGCGCTGTTTCGGCAGGCGCTCAAGCACTTCGAGCATGCCGCCAGGGCCGTTTTGTGCCAGATGGCCCATTTCAGTACCGGTCCGCGTGCCAACGCCACGACGCTGCATCTCATCGTCGTCCCACATAGTGCCGTCCACCAGCAGGCAGTCAGCAGCGACCATTTTTTCCATCAGCGGATCATCAACCTTGCCCAGCCCCGGCGCGTAGAACAGCTTGCCGCCGGTCTTGAGGTCTTCAACCATCAGGCCGATGTTGTCACCCGGATGCGGATCGAAGCGGTGCGGCGAATAGGGCGGCGCTGCGCTGCGCAGCGGAAATGGCGTGAAGCGCAGGTTCGGGCAGGCAGGAATCACAAAGCTGCCTTCAAGCTCAATGCGGTTCCAGACCAGACCGCCGTTCCAGTGCTTGAGCATATTGAACAGCGGGAAGCCGGTGCTCAGGTCTTCGTGAACCATGTCGGTACACCAGACCTGATGCGGGCAACCTTCGCGCAAGCTGAGCAGGCCGGTGGTGTGGTCGATCTGACTGTCCATCAGGATGATCGCGCTGATCCCGGTGTCGCGCAGGGCGCGGCCTGGTTGCATCGGGCCGAAACCGGCCAACTGTGCGCGAATGTCTGGAGAGGCGTTGCACAACACCCAGTTGATGCCATCGTCAGAGAGCGCAATGGACGATTGGGTCCGGGCATGAGCCCGCAGGCTACCGTCGCGGAAACCGGCGCAGTTTGCGCAATTGCAGTTCCACTGCGGAAAGCCGCCGCCAGCAGCGGAACCTAGAATCTGGATGTGCATGTCAGCTCCCTGGGGCGAGGCATGAAAAGAGGATCTAAAAAGAAAAAATGACTTACCAATAAAAAAAGCCCCGGCGAACCGAGGCTTTGCACCGCGTTGTCATCAACGGCTTGCGAAGTACATCGTGACTTCGAAACCGATACGCAGATCAGTGTAAGCAGGTTTAGTCCACATAAAAGACTCCTTCTGGGTGATTGCAGCGGTGGGTGGTAAATCGTTAGTACACCTGCAAAGGCATACGTTCGATGATTAGGAACCTATGTTACTTAATTTAACAAATTCTGGCTGTCGGATTCGTGAACAAAGCTTTTGCAGCTTTGGTAATGATCAGGCAACACGCCATGGTGTTTGCGGGCTGTTTGTCAGGCAAAGCCAGCCGCCCGTGGCCCGTTGAAGGCTATCAGCGGCCTGCAACAAAGTGTGCCTGTCGAGGTTTCGTAATGTTTCATCCAGCGCGGACATAAACCGCTCATCGTGGCCCGCAAGATGCGCTTGCCAGCGTAGCTCCGCCGCTTGCGGGGCTTCCATGGCGTTTATGTCCAGTTGCGCGCGCAAGGCTTCAGTCTGAACGTTCAGGTCAACGTCATTGATCCAGTCAGGCAGATCGTTCAGAAACTGTTCGATGTGCTCGACCAGTTGCGGGCCTGAGGCGTTAGGCGACTGCACACCGAAGAGTATTCCCGTTCGTCCGGCGATCTGTCGCAAACCGCTGAAAACCGCATAACCCAGTTGCAGCTCAACCCTCAGGCGCTGGTAGAACGGGCCTTGCGCCAGATGAGCCAGTAATCGCCAGGCCGCTTCATCGGCGATGGAGGAAGAGGGCGTGGTGCAGAATAGCAGCACGGCGCTTTCCGAGGCGTGTGGCGCGGCAGCTTGCCAATGTTTGCCGGATGCCAGTGCTGGCGCTTGCAGTGATTGCTCGTCGCGCTGGCCCGGCGTATTGAGTAATACGGTGTTCAGCGCGGTGATCGTTTCCTGCGCAAGGCCTGACATGAAGCTGATCCACTGCGTTGTGGGCCAGAAGGCTTGAACGTCGCCGGTTTCGTCGGCGGGTGCTGCGTTCAGATAGCAATCGGGCAGTGCTTTGAGCAACTGCCGGATTGGAATCAGGGCCGGTTCATCGCTCGACTGGCCCCGGCGCGCCAAGGCTGCATCGTCTGGAGCATTCAATTGTTGTAACGCATGCTTCAGGATTTCAGAAATGGGGGCGTCGAGGCCGGTCAGCTTGAGTTGCCAGAAATGGCCATAAGCATTGAACTCAAGGTTGACGCCTGCTTGCTTCGCATCCCGCGCCAGAGGTTTAAGGCTCTGATCAAACATTTGCCACAGCGTGGGTTGCGGGCAAGGCAGAGACCAGCGCAGAAAAATCGCGCCTTCGTGGCCGTTACTCGGTACGGTCAGGAAAGGGTTTGGTTTCGGGAACTGCCAATGGATTTCTGAAGGTTGTGTGTCCGGTTGAATCTGCTCCAGCATTGCGATCAGTGCTGTGCAGCCTTGCTCGGATAAGCCTTTTGGCAGGTTGCGGGCGTGGTAGTGCGCTAGCTCAAGAGGGGAGCTGACATCCAGGTGCCGTTGCTGAAGGCGGTTGTAGTCGTTGTGCAGGGATGGCCAATGGGTTTTGAGGTTTTGTGTCAGTGCCGACGCCATCGCGAGCAAGCTCACTCCTACAGATGTAACACGCCCCCCTGTAGGAGTGAGCTTGCTCGCGATGGCGTCGACCTTGATCAACAATTGACCCGCAAACTGATAAACCACCTCCGCCTTCAACGCTTCAACCACGCCCTCCGCTCGACTGCCATTCAGGCAATGACACAAAAACGCGGCGGCTTCATCCGCCCCCTCAGGCAAATCCTCACAGACCAGAAGCAGTTGCTGATCGGAACTGACGCGTATCCGGTTTTCATCATCAACCAGCTTCGGCGGCTGTTCTTGCGCGACCTTTACGCCACTGGCCAGCCCTGCGCCATAATTCGTCGCCAGCCCTTTTAGCTCCTCCAGCGACTGAGGCCCAGCCAGACACAAGGTCATTTGCCCGGCCTGATAAAACCGCTGATAAAAATCCTGCAACGCTTGCTGAAAAGCCCGACGCGGCACCGGCAAGCTGTAGCGATTGCCAGCGTGAAATGCGCGCAGGGGATGGCGGGCGGAAATGCTTTCCAGCATCTGCATGTGCTGACGCGCAGTGGCGTCGCGAGACCAGGCGATGAACTCGGCATGCAGGACTTCCCGCTCGCGCAGTTGGTCCGCCAGCGTCATGCGCGGATGAGCGAGCATATCGCACAGGCGCTCCAGCCCTTGGGCGAACACCGCCAGCGGCAGTTCGAAAAAGAAATCAGTGGTTCGCTCGCGAGTACTGGCATTGATCTGCCCACCATGCCGCTGTACGAAGGCCATCAGCTTTTCATCCCCGGCAAACCGCTCGGTACCGAGGAAGAACAGATGCTCCAGAAAATGCGCAAGCCCCGGCCATGCAGCGGACACGTCATGGCTCCCTGCTGCCACCCGCAACGAAGCGGCGCAGCGCTTGAGCCGTGGCGAATGGCACAGCACGACGTTCAGGCCGTTGGCGAGGGTCAGGTGTTCGGTGGTGGGCGAGGCAGGCATGGGCGTTCCGGGAGACGTGATCGGGTCATGCTAGCGGAATTGGTTATTCATGGCACCGCGCGGTCTCGCGGCAAACACGGTTCTATGTGGGAGCGGTGCTTGCCCGCGATAAGGAAACCGCGATCTAAAGTGAATCGCATCCTGCCTTATCGCGGGCAAGCACCGCTCCCACATGAAAATCGCATCTATTCAGTGATTTATATTGTGTTTGACATGAGCTGCCGCTCAATCCTCACCCAACCCCACATACAACCCCGGCCGCCGGTCATTGAAGTAGGTATTGATCGATCGCGACTGCTCCATCAACTGTCGATCCAGGGTGCCCGAGATCAAAACCTCGTCCTGTTGCGCCACGGCCAGACGGCTGCCATCCGGGGCGCAGAGGCTGCTCAGGCCGCAGTAGTGAATGTCGCCCTCGCTGCCGCAATAATTGGCGTAAACCACGTAGCACTGATTCTCGTAAGCCCGGGCTCGAACCGTCACCTCGGCGACAAAATCATAAGGCGCCATGTTAGCCGTCGGCACCAGAATCAACTCGGCACCTTCCAGAGCCAGACGTCGGGTGTTTTCTGGAAACTCGACGTCATAACAGATCAGAAAACCCAGGCGCCAACCGTTCAATTCCACAATCGGAAAGCGGTCTTCGCCGGGACTGAACATCGCTTTGTCCAGGTCGCCGTACAGGTGCGTCTTGCGATAGTTGCAAAGGGTCTTGCCGTGGCTGTCGATCAACTGCACCGAGTTGTAAATCAGGTCGTCAGCACCCAGCTCCGGATACCCATAAAGGACCGCGATGCCGTAACCCTTGGCAATGGCCGCGATGTCGCCTGCCGCAAAGCCATCACTGGGTTGCGCCAATGTACGCGCCGCCTCGGCACCGATGTTGTAGCCCGTGAGGAACATTTCCGGGCAAACCAGCAACTCCGCACCGAGCGCTGCCGCCTCTCGCGCCTGATCATCCAGACGTTGCAGGTTGCCGCCGATATCCAGCGGCAGGGGCGGGCATTGGTACAGGGCGATGCGCATGATTCAGCCTTTTGTTCAGTCGGTCAGGGCGATGGGACCAATCTCGTGGAACACATCACCGGGGCCTGGGTTGTCGGCGTGGGTCTTGCCGCCGAAGTGGGTCATGATGCCCCACACCGCGTTCAGTGAGGTCTGCACTGCGCCTTCGACCCAGGCGGGGGTCCAGGATACGTCGTCTCCCGCGATAAACATGCCGCGCTGTTCGACCGGCATGTCCTGCTGCATGAAGTGCGCATACATCCGCTGGTTATAACGGTAGTGCCCCGGCAATGCGCCTTTGAAAGCGCCGAGGAAGTGCGGGTCCGATTCCCAGGAAACAGTGATTGGGTCACCGATGATCCGCGCCGCGATATCGACTTTAGGGTAGATCTTCTTCAGCGCATCGAGCGCCAGTTTGACCCGTTTTTCGATGGGCTGCGGCAACATCTTCAACGCATCACTCATCCACGAGTAAGACAGGCAGATCACCCCGGGCTTGTCGTCGCCATTATCGAACAGGTAAGTGCCGCGGGTCAGACGGTCGGTGAGGGTCATGCTCATGAGGTCGCGGCCGGTTTCCGGATCTTTGTCTTTCCAGAAAGGGCGGTCGACCATCACGAAGGTTTTCGACGATTGCATGTAACGCGTACGGTCCAGCGCCATCCACATTTTTTGCGAGAACAACGATTCTTCGCATTCGATCTGGGTGGTCAACAACCAGCTTTGGCAGGTGGTCAGAACAGCGGCGTAGTGGCGGGTGTCGCCCCAGTTATCAGTGACGGCCAGCAGACCGTCTTCAGCGCGGGCAATGCGCTTTACGCCGGTACGGGGCGCGCCATGGTGCAAAGAAGCAAGGCTGGTGCCTTCAGGCCAGTGGGCGCAGCGCTCCGGGACATGACGCCAGATGCCCAGCGGCACTTGTTCTACGCCGCCAACGATCAGGTGCTGGTGGTCGTCGCAGTTGGTCATGACCACGCGAAAGATTTCCAGCATCGAGTTGGGGAAGTCCGAGTCCCAGCCGCCGGTGCCGAAACCGACCTGGCCGAAGACTTCACGGTGGTAGAACGACAGTTTGGCGAACGCTTTGGAGGTGGCGACGAAATCATAGAACGTGCGGTCATCCCACAATGGCACCAAGGTGTTCCACAGCTCTTTGAGGCGCGGCACATCGCGGTCGCGGATGGCTTGCTGAATGTCCTTGAAGCCCGAACCTTCTTCCAGCGCATCGGCCCAGGCGTCGGCCACTTCCTGGAACATAGCGGGGAGATCCGAGAGTTTCTGCGCGTAATACGTGACGCCTTCCAGGTCGATAACGGTACTGCCGGAGGCGGCAGTCAGCGGGTTGGGGAAAGGCTTTGATTCCAGGCCTAGCTTGTCGACGTAGTGGTAGAACGCCGTGGAGGATACCGGAAAGCGCATGCCGCCCAGTTCCGCGATGATGCCTTCCGTCCCCTCGAAAGCCTGGGAGCGCAGACGGCCGCCCATCTTTGATGCCTCGTAGACGACGGGCTTGAGGCCCAGCTTCATCAGTTCATAGGCCGCCACCAATCCCGCAATGCCCGCGCCAACAATCGCCACTTCCTGACCGTGATTCTCGACAGGGATACTGCCCAGCCCGGCGGGGTGCTCGATCCAGTCGTCGAAGGCGAAGGGGAAGTCCGGGCCGAACATAGTGATCGGCTTCTTACCGTCTGCGGGATGGCGATTGTTTTTCATGACTGACCTGGCTGGAACGCGAAAGGCACAGTCTAGACAAGCGCAGGGACATAAATAAGACGCAAAGTGTCGTCGTTATGGAGTTATTTTGTGCGATATGACGAAGTTTTTGATCAGTCAGGCGGTTTTTTTTTGTCTGCCCAAACCGTTTGGATTGAAATGCATTTTCTGTAGGAGCTGCCGAAGGCTGCGATGGCGGTGTGTCAGGATAAATGCATCGCAGCCTTCGGCAGCTCCTACAGGGGGCGCGTTGTTCTAAACAGGTTGCCCGCGATCAATCTTGCTGCTGAGAATGATCGAGGTCGTGGTTTTCTCGACGCCATCAACGCTGCCGATCAAATCCAGCAGTTGGTCCAGTTGCTCCGGCGAATCAGTCCGCAGCCAGGCCACGTAATCGAATTCGCCACTCACAGCACACAGCTGCTGAACCTGAGCCAGACTGCTCAGGCGGCGTAACACTTCCTTGCCCGAACGCGGTTGTACGGTGATCCCGACGTACGCCTGCAATCCCCCATCAACCACCCGCTGACTGAGGCGCACGCCGTAGCCGGTGATGACCTTGGCACTTTCCAGCCGCGCCAGCCGGGACGTCACGGTGGTCCGGGCGATACCCAGTTGCCGGGCAAGCATGGCAACGCTTTCGCGAGCGTTAATCTGCAGGGCCGCGATCAATTGGCGGTCGACTTCATCAAGGACGGGCTGGCGGGTGGTGGACAAGAGTCTCTCCTTCAAGGCTGCGGGCATATTACCCGTGGTGGCCGCCAATAGGGTGCGTACGGGCTAAAACGAAGCAGGCAGAATCATTCTGGTGCGCACGTTATGAGCCGACAGGTGAACAAAAAAGGCAATGTGTCCGTTAAGCGATGCCTTGTGTCTTGCCAGCGTTAGATGAGTCTGGAGGGTAGGCGTAGAGTGATGATCGTTAATAAGTATTGTGCAAATATAATTCCCAAACTGTTAATGCCGTTATTTCGACCTTTGCTTCGGAAGTTATAAGTGCGGGCGATAGTCATGTATAAAACAGGTTGGTCATATAAATCTCATAAATTTTGCAATTGCCGCCTGAACGGGATTGGCATGCCACTTGCTGAACAGACGTATACCCACTTGCACAGTGAGATTCGTTATGGTCAGCAAGACGCTTACGCTAGAGCAGCCTGTCGTCGGAGCCTTCAGCTCGCGCTGGTATCAATTGGTTATCGGCATGGTTTGTATGATGGCCATTTCCAGTCCGCAATATGTGTGGACTTTATTTACCGGCCCATTAACGCAGAAGCTGGGTGTTTCACTGGCCCAGGTACAGATCACATTCTCGTTGTTAATTATTCTGCAGACGTTCTTCTCACCGGCCCAAGGCTGGTTGATTGATCGTTTTGGTCTGCGCAAGTTGATCGCTACAGGCTGTGTTCTCTCCGGGTTGAGTTGGGTGCTCGCCAGTCACGCGACATCACTGACGTCGCTGTACCTGAGTTATGGCCTGCTGGGTGGCTTGGGGACCGGCATCGTGTATGTCGGCATCGTCGGTTTGATGGTTCGCTGGTTCCCGGATCGCCGTGGTCTGGCGGCGGGCGCTGTTGCGGCGGGTTATGGCATGGGCGCGATGCTCACGACTTTCCCGATCAGTAACAGCCTCAAGGATGTCGGCATGGAGTCGACGCTGATGACCTTTGGCCTGATCCTCGGCGCCGTGGGTCTTGTCGCTTCGCAGTTCTTGCGTCAACCGCCTGCACAACTCGCCGAGCAGTCAGTGCCTATTGTCGGCAGAGTGGTTGCCGATGTGGCCCCGCGCGAGATGCTTAAAACACCGGTCTTCTGGCTGATGTTCGCGATGTTTACCATGATGTCCACGTCGGGACTGATGGTCACCTCGCAGATGGCCAGTTTTGCCAAGGACTTCGGCATGACCAACGTGATGGTCATGGGCATGGCTGCCTTACCCCTGGCGCTGACCATCGACCGTATTTGCAACGGGCTGACACGGCCTTTGTTTGGCTGGATCTCTGATCGTTGGGGCCGGGAGAACACCATGGCCTTCGCCTTCTTTTTTGAAGGCGTCGCCATGACGTTGTGGTTTCTGACCATCGATAACCCGGTGCTTTTCGTGCTGCTGTCGGGCGTGGTATTTCTCGGTTGGGGTGAGATTTTCTCGCTGTTCCCTTCGACGCTGACGGATACCTTCGGCAGTAAGAATGCGACGACCAACTACGGCTTTCTGTACATGGCCCAGGGCATCGGCTCAATCTTCGGTGGTCCGGTCGCGGCCTTGCTGCACCAATACACCGACAGCTGGATACCGGTGTTTGCTGTCGCGATCAGCTTCGACATCATTACTGCTGCACTGGCTTTTTTCGTCCTCAAACGCATGCGTATCAACTGGCTGGCGAAGAATGCCCCGCAGCCTGTCAACCAAGGAGTCTGAATGCTTAATACAACGCTCGCTGCTCGTGGGATCGCCGTCGCGCCTCATAGCCTTGCTGCGCAATCGGCATTGGCCGTATTGCGCGAGGGCGGCAACGCGATTGAAGCGATGGTCGCGGCGGCCGCTACGATTGCGGTGGTGTATCCACACATGAACAGCCTGGGCGGCGATGGCTTCTGGTTGATTGTTCCGCCCGAGGGAGAGCCGGTTGCCATTGATGCCAGCGGCCCTGCCGGCAGCCTTGCGACAATGGAGCGTTACGCGGGCATGACGCGTATTCCGGTTCGTGGCCCTGACGCTGCACTGACGGTTGCCGGTACTGTTGGCGGTTGGCAAGAAGCGTTGCAGGTCAGCGCCGAAAGGGGCGGTCGTCTGCCGCTGCCTCGACTGTTGGCCGATGCGATCTTTTATGCGGATTCCGGCATTCCGGTCACGCCGTCCCAGCACATGGCAACCGCGAGCAAGCAGGCTGAGTTGCAGGATATTCCGGGCTTTGCCGAAACCTTTTTGCACAGCGGCCAAGCGCCTTTGGCAGGCAGTCTGTTCAAGCAAACGCGTCTCGCCAATACCTTGCGAACGCTGGCGGAGGAGGGGCTGGACAGTTTTTATCGCGGCTCACTGGCGGACTCCATCGCCAAGGACCTAGAGCGGGCAGGCGCTCCGGTCACGCGCAGCGACCTGGCGGGTTATCGCGCCAAACGTGTCCGGGCCTTAGCGCTCCAGCACAGCGCTGGCACCGTGTTCAATATGCCGCCGCCGAGTCAGGGGCTGGTGTCGCAATTGATCCTTGGCATCGCAGATCACGCGGGTCTGAGCGAATGCACGGCTGACAGCGCCGAGCATATCCACACGCTGGTGGAAGCCACCAAACTGGCTTTCGCTGTGCGCGATGAACACATCACCGATCCCGAGCACATGACCATCGAGCCGCAGGCCTGTCTCGAAGCGGATTACCTGAGCGCTTTGGCCCAGCGCATCGATCCGCAGCACGCGGCACTCTGGGGTGAGGGCAAGGGACCGGGCGATACGATCTGGATGGGCATCATCGACAGCAGCGGCTTGGCGGTGTCATTCATCCAGAGCATCTATCACGAGTTTGGCAGCGGCGTCGTGTTGCCGGAGAGCGGTTTGAACTGGCAGAACCGGGGCGCTTCGTTCAGCCTCGATCCTGATCATCTATTGGCGCTGAAGCCCGGCAAGAAACCGTTCCACACGTTGAACCCTGCGGCGGCGCGGTTGAGTGATGGGCGTACGCTGGTTTACGGAACCATGGGTGGCGACGGCCAGCCTCAAACCCAGGCCGCGGTGTTCAGCCGATACGCGGTGTTCGGTCAGCCATTGCAGCAGGCGGTTACCGCACCGCGTTGGTTGCTGGGCAGAACCTGGGGCGATAGCAGCGACACCCTGAAGCTCGAGTCACGCATTGCGCCTGAGGTGATCGAGCAACTGAAAGCACGCGGTCATGAAGTCGAGATACTCGCGCCCTTTACCGAAACCATGGGGCATGCCGCGGCTGCAGTGCGTTTGTCGAATGGTTCTTTCGAGGGTGCGTTTGATCCGCGCAGTAATGGGGCGGCGGCGGGGTATTGAGTGTAGTGACGCAGGAACGCGGTCCCTGTAGGAGCTGCCGAAGGCTGCGATGCAATTATCCTGACACACCGTCATCGCAGCCTTCGGCAGCTCCTACAGGAGTGCATTTCAAACAGTTCGCTTGATCTGCTCCGCGCTACCCCTCTATCGCTGGCAACTGCTGCTCAATCACACCCAGCCAGCCCATGCCGGGATAGGTCTCAAATCCAGGCGTCATCGAGTAACCCTGAATGACGTTGTTGGGCTGAGCGCTGTAACCGCTGGCTTGTCCGGCTTTGACCTTCAGGTCTACGTTTTGCCCCAAGTGGCTCTGGGCGTCGGAGCTGGCAATGACCTTGTGGTTGGCGTCGACCAGCATCACCCGGCTGCGGGAGCGCTCTTCGTCGCTCAAGCGCACACCATTAATGATTGAGTCCGCCTGGTTTTTCCAGTCAAAGAAAATACCGATCACGCCAATCACCGGCGTTTGCTTGCCAGCCTTGCTGCGCACAGCAGCGCTGAACGCACAGGTTTGCGAGCCGTGAAGCAACGGTTCCACTGCCACTTCCCCGGCGAAATACTGATCGCCCGATGAATGCCGCACGGCTTGCTTGAACCATGGAGCCTCGGCTACGTTGGCGCCGATGACCTTGCCAAAAGTGTCCGGTCGACCTGAGGCGATGACGCGTCCTTTGGTGTCTGCAACCCAGATATCCAGATACACGGTGTAGCTATCGAGGATGATCCCCAGTCGCCCACTGGCGTGAGCGCTGGTTTCCGGCGTGGTTGTGGTTAACGCATCGACCAGCGAGGCATCGGTCGCCCACCAGCGGACATCGCACGTGCGCTCATAAAGGTTGCGGTCGATGATCTCGATCATGTTCAGCGACAGATCCGCCAGCCGCTGACCGCGTACGTCGAAGCACATGCCACGTCCAAGGTCAGTTAGCTCGTTGACTGAGGCCTGCAAATCCTGGGTCAGGCCGCTGGCAATTTTCGAAATCCGTTCGGAAATGTCCTTGACCTCTTCTGCCACCACTGAAAAACCCAGCCCGGCCTTACCCGCATGCGCCGCTTCAATCAGCGCATTGATCGCCAATAGTCGAGTTTGCCGCGTGATCATTTGTATATCGCTGACACCTCGATTCGCTAACGCTTCCACTTCCCGGGAGAGAGTGACGATCCGTTCGGGTTCGATCATTTTCGTGTACTTCAAAGAGTGATAAGGCGGCAGCCTTCACATGAAAATGTGCAAAAAAAAGTACGGAAAAAGGGGCTATTGATTGCCCCTTGGAGTGCGAAAGTTTGAACTTCCTTTCTGGTCTTTGGCTAATGTCACCGTGCCTTTGGGCAAGCTATCGCAGTTTCGGTGGTCTGTCATCTGCCGGTCTGACTGCGTGCGAGGCGTTAACGTTTGCCTGGACTGATCAGATTCTCCAGCGCTTCGCAGTTTTTGCGAGTCGCTGTTGCAGACCGTCGATGTTGCTTGCCAGTTGCAGCATCAACAGGTGATAGCCCGTCAGTTGCACAGGTATCGGGTAACCCAGGTCTGGCAGGTTCGTTTCGGATGTGCGCTGCAGGCGCTCTGTAGCACCGGTTTGCAGCGCGCGCGCCATGGCGATCAATTGGCGACGGGTTTGGCGAAACTCCGTATCCAGACGTGCGCGCCACTCTGGACCGGCCGCTTGATCAAGATCATCTGGCCGTATATTGGCAAGGATCTCCAGCGTACTCAGGCACATACGGAAGTGCCCTTGAATCGCATCAAGCTCGACCATGGAAATTCGCACTTCCTTGGACACCGACGGCAGCAGCGAGCGCAATTGCAGCATCGTACCGTTCAGGCGCGCCATTAGCTTCAAGTGCTCATCAGCGGTAACAGGCTGGCCATGGATGATGCGGCCATACACTTTCGCGCAGTCGCGCAAGCCGCTGGCCAGGTTGTAGCGCCAAGAGAACACGGCATACAGAGGCAGTGCGAAGGAAAACGCCAGGGCCAGTGCGATACCGATCAGGATGTCGACCGTGCGCCACAAGCCGTCGCTGATCGGGTTGTAACCATGGCCTGCAACGATGAACAGGGTAATTGCCGACAGCAGCGCGGTATAACCACCTTTGCCAATCGCGTGATAGGCAAAGAATCCGCACATCACCGACATCATGGCGTACGTCAGCAGCGGTATCTCCAGATAGCCCTGCTGCACAACGACCAGCAACCCAAGCCCTGCGCCGATCAACGTACCGTAGGCACGCTCGACGGATTTTTTGCGGATATTGCCGTGATGCTGCAAGCCGCCAATCACGATCAGCATCGTCACCGACGCCCACTCGCCGTGAGGCAGGTTGAGCCCTGTGGTCAATAGAATCGTCACCAGCAACCCGACCGCGATTCGCGCCGCATGGATCAGGCGAGCATGGCGGAAACGGCGATAAGGATCCAGCAACGGTCGCAAAACGCGACGCAACCAGAACGGCAAGCGGAGAGAGCGGGAATTGGTCATGCGTAAAAGACCGCGCGGTTTGAGAATCGATCCCGGAGGAGACGCGGGATGAAGTCAGTAAGCCACAGTCGCGATGAAATGTTTCATCACATGTGAGGTATTGCATGTCAGTTTTTTTGAGAGTAACTTGCTGAACCATCACATGTGATGTCCTGGAAGGCGCTCGGATGGCTCGAAAAACTTCAACCGACTACATGCGTGAAATGCGTGCACGGCTGACGGCAGCCGGGTACGTCAAAAGAGAGCTTTATGTGCTTCCTGAAAACGCTGAAGTCTTGAGACACGTCGAAAAAGTGTTACGCCAGCCCTATTTGGGTAACCGCATCAAACTGGAGGAATTCATGAGCGAAAATACCAACTGGACCATCGACACGCTGCACTCGGCGCTCGCTGAACTGGACGTGGTAAAGAGTAATGAAGTCGAGTTGACGCTGGTCCAGGGGGCCGAGCCAAGCTTGAGCGTGACGATGAACAACTTCGGCGGCTTGCCGATCATCATTGCAATTGCTGGCGACCAGATTCTTGTGGATTGCGTACTGGTTTACGCCTCCCAGGTAAAAGACGTCGCGGCATTCAACGACACCGTTTTGCGGAGCCGGGACATTTTCCCGCTGTCGTCTATCGGTATCGAAACCATGCCGAACGGCGAGACCGTCTACAGCATGTTTGGCGCACTGAGCGCGGCTTCTTCACTGACCGTCATTGTCCAGGAAGTGTTTACCCTGGCAGACAACGTGATCCGCGCCGCTGATGCCTACGAAGATTTTTTAACAGTTGACTCACAGTAATCGGGAGACAAATCAATGAGCCTTTGGAAGAAAATGGTTACCGCTATGCGTGGCGGCGCCTCCGAGGTCGGTGAGGCAATCGTCGACGCTCAGGCACTACGAATTCTGGACCAGGAAATCCGCGACGCCGATGCTTCGATGCTCGCCGCCCGCAACCAGTTGATCCAGATCAAAGCCAAGCACAAGCTGTCCGTACAGCGTGTGGACGAACACGACAAGAACATCGCTAACTGGGAACAGAAAGCCATCGCCGCCATGAACAAGGGCGAAGAAGGTCTGGCGCTGGAGTGTGCGGAAAAGGTTTCCGAACTGACCGCACTGCGCGATCAGGAAAAAGCCGCCGCTGACCAGTTCGGCATTCAGGTCACCAAGTTGACGGCTCAGGTCACCAAGGCCGAAAGCCAGATCAAGGGCCTGCGTCAGCAAGCCGACATGGCCAAGGCGCGTGACAGCGTGCAGAAAGCGCAAATCAACGCCGCCGCAGCCACAGGCGGTGCCAATGGTCGTCTGGAAACTGCCGTGGGTTCGCTGGCGCGCATCAAGCAGCGTCAGGACGAGCAGGACGCCAAACTGGAAGCTGCCGAAGAGCTGGCGGACGCCGCCAACGGTGGTGATCTGGAGCGTCGTTTGCAGGACGCCGGTATCGGCGCGAAAACCGGTGGTGCGGCTGACGTGCTGGCTCGCCTCAAGGCACAGAACCAGGGTGGCAACGCGGGTCAGTAACACTGTTGAAAGAGGGGCAGGCGGAAAACCGTTTGCCCCTTTTTTCTGTTTGCTTTTGCTTGATTGCCTTCGTTTGGTTCGATCGGTGCCTACATGAATGTCGGAAAGGGACTACGCGTTATTCTTGGCCTCGCCGCTTTGATGATCGCAGTCCAGGTGATTAACTCGCTGACCGCAAACAGTCTGCTCAGCCATGGCCTGGTCCCCAGGACCTGGTCAGGGCTGCAAGGCATTATTTTTTCCCCGTTTCTGCACGGCTCTGTTCGTCATTTGCTGAGTAACCTGCTGCCCTTTATCGTGTTGAGCTGGCTGGTCGCAACCGAAGGCTTGCAGCGTTATGTCCGTGTAGTGTTGCTGATAACGCTACTGGGCGGCCTGTTGGTCTGGACAGTGGGGCGGTCGACGATTCATGTCGGGGCCAGTGGATTGATCTTTGGGTTGTGGGCTTATCTCTTGGCGCGCGCGTGGTTTCAGCGCAGTCTGATCAGCTTCGCCATCGCATTGGTGACATTGGTGGGCTACAGCGGATTGATCCTGGGCTTCATACCGGTGCCGGGGGTCTCGGTTGAATCCCACATTGCGGGTGCGCTTGCCGGTATTGTCGTGGCCTGGCTGATGCACGCAAAGGGGCTGGGTGAAAAACCGTCAGTGTGAGCAAATTTCGCGCAGAGCATTGCTTCGGCGCCAATGAAAGGAAACACATTATGAGTTGGATAAAACGAGCTTTGGGCCTGGCACCGCCAAAGCCATCCGCCACGACCGCGCCGTTGAATGGCGCGGCGTTGCTCACGCCGTTTGGGCTGGCAACCGGACGCATGCTGGATCTTGATGACTCGCTCAAGCTGCTGCTCGATGGGCATACGGAACTGGTCGTACCCAATGAAGAAGTGGTCTGGTCTGTCGGTCACGTTGATCTGGGACAGTCCATTCGGCTGGTGCGCTTCTACTTCGAAGATGAAGACTACTGGATGCAGGTCATGATGAATGGCCCTGCCGCCGAAGACGTTCAGGACGTGATCCTGTTCGGCTACAGCAGCGTCGTGACCATCAACAGCGAATCGGAGTTGAAGCGTCTGGTGGGCCCTGAATCAAAAATCGGTTTGCCACGGTATGAGCATGACGGCTGGGAGTACGAGCGTCAGTGGGGCACTGAGGAGGGGCAGACCGAGCTGACCCCGATGACCGAAGAAGTTGCCAACCCGGATGGCAGCTATCGCATCGAGCATTTGAGTATGCTGTACGCCCGCGACACGGGCTTGATTGATCGTCGCGAGTTCTTGCTGCTGTCTGTCGAAGAGGATGAGGAGGGCGTGGTCTCGCTCACTACCTCGGTTGGCGTCACGCTGCAGTCCACAGACTTCACCGTCCTCTAAAAGGAAGTAAAAATGCTTGATGCACTCAGTTTGTCCCTCAGCTTTCAGTCGGTGCTGAGTTTCATTATCTACATCATTGTGGCCGGTGGTTTGTTTGGTCTGTTCCAGATGGCTTACACCCGTCTGACGCCGCACAAAGAGTTCGTGCAGATTCGTGAAGGCAATGTCGCTGCAGCTATTGCGCTGGGCGGCGCATTGATTGGCTTCGCCCTGCCTGCCAGCAACGTGATCACTTACAGCATCAGTGTGCTGGACGTGGTGATCTGGGCACTCATCGCGGCCGTTGTGCAATTGTTGGCATTTACCGCAACCAATTTTGTTCTCAAAGACCTCTCGGCTCGCATCACTCGTGGCGAACTGGCCGCTGCCATTTACGCGGCCAGCGTTTCGATCAGTGTCGGCTTCCTCAATTCGGCCTGCATGACGCCGTCGACCTGATTGCCTGTGATCGAAAGGAGTATTCGATGAGACGTAGTTCTTTGAAGCTGGTCCTGGCCAGCACCCTGCCACTGGCAATCAGTGCGTGCAGCAAGCCCGATACTGTGGAAGTGACGGCCCAGCAGACGTATCCGACTGTGCAATCCTGCGTGGACCAGAAGGTCCCCGTCGATGTGTGCTCGGATGCCTACATGACGGCCTTGGCGGATCACCGCCGTATCGCGCCTACTTACGACAACGCAGCCGCGTGTGAAGCGGATTTCGTCCCTGATTACTGCCAGCAGAATTCCGACGGCAAATTCACGCCCAAGATGGGCGGCTTTCAGCTGGAGATTTCCGGTGAGTTGCCCAAGGATCAGGTCGAGGCTGCCAAGGCTCAGGCGAACCAGTCGGGGGGCTCAGGCTTCGCCAGCTCTGGCGTCAACGGGTTTCTGATGGGCATGTTGGTCAGCAACATGATCAACGGCTTCAGTGGTGGTGGCGGTCGTTACTATTCCCAGCCGGTCTATCAGGAACGCGACTCCCGCGGCGGCTATCAGTCCTCGACACTGTCCCGTCAGATCGAGCGCGGCAAGACCTTCGGCAATTCCACGCAGGCGCGCACCAGCTCAACCGGTTCTTACACCAAGAGCACGCTGGGCCGTAACTCATCAGTCTCATCGTCGGTTTCCCGTGGCGGGTTTGGCAGCCAGGCAACGGCTCGCAGCGGTTGGGGCGGCAAAAGCAGCGGTTTCGGCGGCTGACGGGAGCGCTAGCCATGAAAAAGATCAGTATCGAAGAGCGCCCTGACTGGCGCGAAACCGCCGAGCGTGAGGGATTTGATTTCCACACCATCGACGGCGAGCGCTACTGGGATGAGCGCGCCTACTACCAGTTCACCGAAGCCCAGATCACCCGCGACATTGAAGCACCGACTCAGGAGCTTCATGCGATGTGTATGGATGCCGTCGAGCGGGTGGTAGAGAGCGAGGAGTTGCTGACCGAACTGGCCATCCCGCCAGCGTTCTTCGATCTGGTCCGGACGTCCTGGAAGGAGGGGCACCCACATTTGTACGGGCGCTTCGACTTCAGTTATGACGGCGTGAATCCGGCCAAGCTGCTGGAAGGCAACATGGATACGCCAACCTCTGCGTATGAGGCTGGCGCATTTCAGCTTATCTGGCTGGAAGAGCAAATTGCCCGAGGCGTCTTGCCTGCCCATGCCTCGCAGTTCAATTCGCTGGCAGAAGATCTGGTTCGGGCTTTTGCAGCCATCAGAGAGGGCGGGCCTTTCTACTTCTCCGCCATGTCAGGTTCGGCAGAAGACCGGGGCACGACCGAATTCCTGCGCAAGATGGCCGAGCATGTCGGCATTGAAACCCGGCATATCGATATCGAAGACATTGGCCTCAACTCTCAGGGCCGCTTCGTCGATCTTGAGGGCCGCTGGATCGAGCGTATTTTCAAACTGCATGCCTGGGAGCACGTGTTCCACGAACCCCATGGTCAGGCAGTCCCGCAATGCGACACGCAATTCATCGAGCCTGCGTGGAAGTCCATCATCTCCAACAAAGGCATCCTGCCGCTGCTCTGGAAATTCAACGAAGGCCATCCGAATCTGCTGCCAACCTTCGTCGACAAAGACCCACGAGCACCTGTCCCGAAAGGCTGGGTCCGCAAACCCTACTTCTCCCGCGAAGGCGCCAACATCGAAATCCGCACCCCCGGTGACGAAGTCATTTTCGAAGACGGCCCCTACAACGACGCCCCCTACATCCTCCAACAGTTCGCCCCGCTGCCCCGCTTCGGCGACAGCTACACACTCATCGGCTCATGGGTTGTGGGCGACCTGGCTTCAGGTATTGGCATCCGGGAAGACGACAGCTTGATCACCAAGGACAGCAGCCGGTTTTTGCCGCATGTGGTGTTGGATTGAGAGAGGCGGTACCGCCAACACAATGTCCTTGTAGGAGCGAATTCATTCGCGAGTGCGGCATTACAGGCGACAAATCTTTATGGGAAGTACCGACCTCCTGTAGGAGTGAGCTTGCTCGCGATGGCTTGCGTTCAGGCGCAGGTAGCATTGCAGACGACTTTGCCGCCCATTGCTGCGCGGCGTGGTAGTAACTTAAGGGTAGGGGTGGCATATAAAATCGATCGGTCCTAAAAAGGGACCGATAAGTCCCTATTAAGGACCTTTCAAGCGTTCGGTGGCATGAAAGCCTTCTACCCAAAACAAAAAAAAGCCGCGCATTAGCGCGGCTTTTTAATTTGGTGGGCCCACACGGACTCGAACCGTGGACCAAGGGATTATGAGTCCCCTGCTCTAACCAACTGAGCTATAGGCCCTCAGTAGGCCGCGGATTATAACGGCGGTTTCGATGCTGTGCTATCCGAAAAGTCCGAAAGAGTCGTACGAAGAAATTTCGAGCTGAATTCATCGGGTGGGAGAGGGAGGCTGACGATGTAGCCCTGGATCTGTTCGCAGCCTTCGTTTGCGAGGAATTGCTGCTGTTCGTCGTTCTCCACGCCTTCGGCGATGACGGTCAGTTGCATGCTGCGGCCCAAGGCGATGATGGCGCGGACGATGGCGACGTCGTGTGGATCGTCGGGCAGGCTGCGTACGAACGACTGGTCGATTTTCAGGATGTCCAGCGGCAAGCGCTTCAGATAACTCAGGGATGAGTAGCCTGTGCCGAAGTCATCGATCGCGAGTTGTACGCCAAGGGTTTTGAGTTTGTGCAGGACGGCGAGGGCTTCCTCGGCCTGGCTCATGATGAAGTTTTCGGTGATCTCCAATTGCAGGCAGTCGGGAGCGAGGTGGTGGTCAGAGAGCAGTTGTTCGATCCGGGCCAGTAGATTTGGCTGACGTAGTTGAGCGCCCGCCAGATTCACCGACAGGGCCCCGAAAGGGGGGTAATGCGTGTTCCACTCGTGCAGTTGCCGACAGGCGCGCTCCAGTACCCAATCGCCGATCTGCAGAATCATGCCGTTCTCTTCAGCCAGAGGAATGAAATGCTCTGGTGGTACTTCGCCAAAGGTGGGGTGTGTCCAGCGCAGCAGCGCCTCGGCGCCGACGAGTCTTTGGTTGAGCAGGCTGATTTTTGGCTGATAGCAGAGGCTGAACTCATCACGCTCGATGGCTCGGCGCAGCTCATGCTCGAGAGCGATACGGGCGCTCGCCTGTGAAGTCAGGTCCTGTGTATAGCTTTCAACGCGGTTACGACCTTTGGCTTTTGAGCGGTACATGGCGGCATCGGCGTTTTTCACCACGGTCGCCACGTCATGCCCGTCGGTAGGGAACAGGCAGCTACCGATGCTGGCACTCATGAAGAACTCATGTTCTCCGGCCTGAAAGGGGGCGGTGAAGCAGTTCAGTAGTTTGGTGGCGACCGCTTCGGCATCGCTGGGGTGCAGCAGGCCTGGCAGCAGGATGATGAACTCGTCTCCACCCAGGCGTGCCACCGTGTCGATATCGCGCAGGTTTTCTTTGAGGCGCTGTGCGATGCCTTTGAGCAGCAAGTCGCCCACCGGATGGCCAAGGCTGTCGTTGATGTGTTTGAAGCGATCAAGGTCAAGAAACAGCACCGCACCAAGGCTGTTGGATTCCAGACTGTGCAGCAGAGCGGCTTGCAGTCGGCTTTCGAACAGCGTGCGGTTGGGCAGGCCGGTCAGTGGGTCGTGGTGAGCCTGGTAGTCCAGTCGCGCCTGAGCATGTTTGAGGCTGGAAATATCAGCGAAGACTGCGACGAAGTGGGTGATGAACTGTTCCCGGTTTCGGACCGCGCTGATCGTCAGCCAGCTTGGGTAAACCTCCCCGTTTTTTCGGCGGTTGGTGATTTCTCCCTGCCAATGTCCTTCCGCGGTCAACTGGTACCACATGGCGGCATAGAACGCGCTGTCATGCAGACCTGAAGCCATCAGGCTCGGTGTTTGACCAAGAGCTTCCTGCTCGCTATAGCCGGTGATTTCGCTGAAGGCCCGGTTGACGGCGTTTATCCGCTGCCGGGTATCGGTAATCAATACGCCTTCCGCGGTGCTCTCGAAAACAGTGGCGGCTAGCTGTAGTTTTTCCTGCATTTGATGACGCTCGGTAATGTCCCGGGCGATGGTCAGCATGCAGGCTTCGCCGCCGATGAGCAGGGGTCGTGACGAGATTTCACACAGCCGAATCTGACCATCCTTGTGTCGGATGTGGCTGCGGAAATCGCGGACGAAACCTTCGCGGTTCAACTGCTCCAGCAATTTGCTGCGCTCGTCCAGATTGGCCCAGATCCCCAGATCGATCACGGAGTGATCCAGTGAGGTCGAGCTCTCGTGACCGGTAATGCGGCTGAACCCTTCGTTGACTTCGACCAGCATTCCATCACGCTGGCGGGTGATCAGCAGGCCGTCCGGGGAGGAGTGGAATGATTTGGCGAACTTCTCCTCGGACAGCTGAAGTTCTTGCTGAGCCTGTTTGAGCTGGGTGATATCCCGCACGACAACGACAACCGCTCGCGTGGAGTCCAGGTCAAAAGGTTCGGCGGAAACCAGCCCGGAGAACATGCGGCCGTCTTTGCGTCGAAAGGGCATCTCAAGGTTGCGGATGCTGCCTGTCCGGAGGCGCTCCAGTATCCCGGGGCCTATGCCCGGAACACCCCAGATGTCGAGTTCAGTGGGCGTCCTGCCAATGATGTCCTCTACGCGTAAGCCTATTTGCTCGACGAATGCGCTGTTAGCTTCCAGAACGGTGCCGTCCACCAGGCTGGCGATCACCAGAATGTCCGGGCACTGAGCAAACACCGAGGCGAATTTTCCTTCGGAAAGCCGCAAGGCCTCCTCGGTTTGTTTGGTTTCGCTGATGTCGATCATCAGTCCACGCATGACGGGTTTACGACCGTGTCTGATCAGGCTGACGATGTCGCGTACCCAGAGCGTCCGTCCGCTTGCGCTGATGACGCGGTAATCCACGCTGTGATCGTTGCCACTGCTGGCCGCCTGTCTGCAAAATGCTTCAGTCTTCTGCAAGTCCTGAGGATGCACGATGCTCTGCCAGAACCCCGGTTCCTTCCATTGATGAAGCGGGTAGCCCAGCAGGTTTTCAGCCTGAGGTGAGACATAGTTGTATTGATAATCTTCCGGGTTGGCCTCCCAGGCAATTGCCGACAGGCTCTCGACCATGCCGCGATAGTGATATTCGCTACTTCGCAGCTGCTGCTCCAGCTCCATCCTTCGGGTGATTTCCGAACTTAGCTGTCGATTGACACGAATGACGATGATCAGAACCGTGCACAGCAGCAAAAGTCCCGGTAAGCCATAAAGCAGAAAGCTTTCTCTGAATGTTGTGCCACGGGTACGTGCTATCGGCTCTGATCCAGACTCAGACGCTGTTTCTTGTCCTGGGGATGTGTCGCTGATAGTCGTCGGTTCTGAATTGGCTGACGGCGAGAATGAAGTCGCATACAGAGTCGCAGGCCCTGGGAGTGGGCTGGCATTCATCAGGTGAGCAACCGACGTCACCACTGGATTCGGGGCAGGAAGGTTTTCCGAGTGTGCGGCGGTTGCCGAAGGAGCGAGAGCACACGCAAGAACAATGGCCGACAGTTGTAACATGGCAGCCTCATGATGGCGTGATGGCACTCCGAAGAGTGTAGCCGTACTGAGAAAACCGTCGCTCCAAGTTGAAAATTTGCGACCCATAATACAAAACCCCCGGCAGGGCCGGGGGTTTTGTGTGCAGCTTTGCTCGCTTACTCGTCAAGGAACGAGCGCAAGTGCTCGCTTCTTGTCGGGTGGCGCAACTTGCGCAGAGCTTTCGCTTCGATCTGACGAATGCGCTCACGAGTCACGTCGAACTGTTTGCCAACTTCTTCCAGCGTGTGGTCGGTATTCATATCAATACCGAAGCGCATACGCAGAACCTTGGCTTCGCGGGCGGTAAGGCCCGACAGAACTTCGCGAGTCGCTTCTTTCAAGCTTTCGACGGTAGCGACATCGATTGGCGACTGCATGGTCGAGTCTTCGATGAAGTCACCCAGGTGCGAGTCTTCGTCATCACCGATCGGGGTTTCCATGGAGATCGGCTCTTTAGCGATCTTCAATACCTTGCGGATTTTATCCTCAGGCATTTCCATGCGTTCGCCCAACTCTTCCGGGGTCGGTTCGCGACCCATTTCCTGCAACATCTGCCGGGAAATACGGTTGAGTTTGTTGATCGTCTCGATCATGTGCACCGGAATACGGATGGTGCGTGCCTGGTCGGCGATCGAGCGAGTGATTGCCTGACGGATCCACCATGTGGCGTACGTCGAGAACTTGTAACCGCGACGGTATTCGAACTTGTCCACCGCCTTCATCAAGCCGATGTTGCCTTCCTGGATCAGGTCGAGGAATTGCAGGCCACGGTTGGTGTACTTCTTGGCGATCGAGATCACCAGACGCAGGTTGGCTTCAACCATCTCTTTCTTCGCGCGGCGGGCCTTGGCCTCGCCGATCGACATGCGACGGTTGATGTCCTTGATTTCAGCAATCGTCAGACCGGTTTCGGTCTGCAGTGCGGTCAGCTTCTGCTGGCAGCGCTGGATATCAGGCTGCAGACGGGCAATGGCTTCAGCGTATTTGCTTTTGCCTTTAGCCAGGGCATCAGTCCAGCTTTCGTCAACTTCATTGCCTGGGAACTGGCGAAGGAAATCGGCGCGCGGCATACGTGCATCACGTACACACAGCTGCATGATGGCGCGTTCCTGAGCACGCAGGCGCTCAAGTGCGCTACGAACACGTTCAACCAGACCTTCAAACTGTTTAGGGACCAGTTTGATCGGCATGAACAGCTCAGCCAGTGCAACCAGCTCGGCAATCGCTTGCTTGCTGTCGCGGCCATGCTTTTTCAGGGCTTTGCGGGTGATTTCCATCTGATCGGAAACCGCACCGAAACGCTGCTGGGCAATGATCGGATCGGGACCGCTTTCGACTTCTTCTTCGTCATCAGAAGATTCGTCTTTCTCTTCCTCGTCGTCGTCGCCTTCGGCAGCCTTGGCTGTTTTCGGATCAACAGGCGGCGGAACTTCAGCTGGCGGCGCAATGCCGTCATCCGGGTCGATGTAGCCGCTCAGTACGTCGGACAGGCGACCGCCTTCCGTCGTGACGCGGGTGTACTCGGAGAGAATGTGGTCAACCGTGCCCGGGAAGTGCGCAATTGCGCCCATCACTTCACGAATGCCTTCTTCGATACGCTTGGCGATTTCAATTTCGCCTTCACGGGTCAGAAGCTCGACCGTACCCATTTCACGCATGTACATGCGCACGGGGTCAGTGGTACGACCAATGTCGGTCTCAACCGCTGCCAACGCTGCGGCCGCTTCTTCTGCGGCTGCTTCGTCGGTATCGGCGTCGGCCAGCATCAGGGCGTCCGCATCCGGGGCACTCTCGTGTACCGGGATCCCCATGTCATTAATCATGCGGATGATGTCTTCCACCTGCTCGGGATCTGAAATATCCTCAGGCAGGTGGTCGTTGACCTCTGCGTAAGTCAGATACTTCTGCTCACGACCCAGGGTGATCAACTCTTTGATACGAGACTGCTGTTGCGCTTTTCCGGACATAACACCCTATCCACTGAAGGTCTTGGCGGGCAAAAAACAAGCCGGGGATTATACCCGAGCTATGACCTCACGCGCCAGTTGAGGTCGGGGTTTGTGCAGGAACATTCCGATTTAACAGCTTGAGCAGCAGAAGTTTTTCCTCTGCGTCCAGGCCTGACTGGCGTTCCTTCCTGATTAATTGCTCCAGGCTGCGCTCGCGTTGGCGGGCGGATAACCTAGTTATAGTGTCGAAAAACTGTTGTTCAAGGTTATCGGCCGAGATCAACCATTCCTTTTCCGCTAATGCTCGCAGCAATCGGCCCTGTTCGGTGCCGTGCCAGCGGGCAATCAGTTGCAGCGAGCGCAGCTTCGGATTTTTTTGCAAAGCTTCGAGCAAAGCGACCAACAACTGCGCATAAATATGATCTTCTGCGGCCAAGTGGCTGGCATCTTCGACTTTCTCGGCCAGCTCCGGGTGATGCAGAAGTGTTCTCAATGCCGTCAACGTTGGTGGTTCGACGGTCGTCGGCGTCCGCGGGGCACGTGGTTCGTCATCTCCGCGCTTACCTTTTTTGTCCCACGGCTTCTTTTCCCACTTTTTCTGGCCCTGGCCGCCGGATTTTTTCGGCGTCCATTCCTGCTGAGGGGGGTGTTCGTATCCGCCCTGTGGCTGGTAATCGGCATAGTCGGGCATGGCGTCGTAATCGAAGCCGGGGTCGTAGCTCGGGGGCGCTTCCGCCGGTGCGTTCTGTACCAGCTGGTTGACGTTTTCATTGCTCAGGCCGGTTATCTGCGTCAATCGCTGACGCATTAGCGTACGCAGGTTGGCGCCGGGCACTTTGTCGATCAGCGGTGCGGCGAGGGTGGCCATGTGGGCCTTGCCCTCAAGGGAGCGTGGGTCTGCTTCCTTGGTCAACTGCTCGAAGAAGTAGTCGGCCAGCGGCTGGGCATGCTGATGGATGCGGGCTTTGAACGCATCGGTGCCTTCAGCGCGAACCAGGGTGTCCGGGTCTTCGCCTTCGGGCAGAAACAGGAATCGCGCGCGGCGCCCATCTTGCAGGCTGGAAAGCGTTGCTTCCAGTGCGCGCCATGCGGCATTGCGACCTGCCTGATCGCCGTCAAAACAGAACAAGACGTTTGGCACCACCCGGAACAGCCGCTTCAAGTGTTCTTCGCTGGTCGCGGTGCCCAGTGTGGCAACGGCATTGCGCAAGCCTTGTTGGGCAAGGGCAATGACGTCCATGTAGCCTTCGACCACGATGATTTCATCGAGGTTGCGGTTGAATTTGCGCGCTTCGAACAGGCCGTAAAGCTCTTGGCCCTTATGGAATACAGGTGTTTCAGGCGAGTTCAGATATTTGGGTTTGTCGTCGCCCAATACTCGTCCGCCAAAAGCGATGACCCGGCCGCGGCTGTCGCGGATTGGAAACATCACCCGGTCACGGAAGCGGTCGTAGCGCTTGCCGGTTTCGGCATTCTCGATCAACAGGCCGGCATCGATCATGGCTTTCTGTTGCAGCGTATCGCTGCTCAAGTGCTTGTGCAGGTTGTCCCAACCGGGTGGGGCAAAGCCAAGACCGAAGTCACGAGCGATTTCCCCCGAAAGGCCGCGACCTTTCAGATACTCCACTGCAGCTTTGCGCGATGGATGGTTCTTCAACGCAAGGCGGTAATACTCGGCGGCCGCGGTGAGCAGCGGATAAAGGGGCGAGTCCACAGGCTGTCGGGGCTTTTGCCCTTTGGTGCCTTGTTCTCTGGGGACTTCCATGCCCGCTGATTTCGCCAGGTCTTCGACGGCCTGGACGAAATCCAGGTTGTCGTGGTCCATGATGAAACCGAGGGCGTTGCCCCCTGCGCCGCAACCAAAGCAGTAGTAGAACTGCTTGTCGGGGCTGACGCTGAAAGACGGGGTCTTTTCCTTGTGGAACGGGCAGCAGGCGCTGAAGTTCTTCCCGGTTTTCTTCAATTGCAGACGTGAGCTGACAACATCGACGATGTCGGTGCGGTTCAGGAGGTCGTCAATGAAGCCTTGGGGAATCAGCCCGGCCATATCGTTCTCATATCAAGCGTTCCGCCATGAGGCTCGTGGCGAATCCAGGATGTAACGGCTGCTGCGGGTCTTTCTGTAATGCCACAAGGGCATGCACAGCCTGACTTGAGCGCGATTGCTCATCATTATCTGGAATGGTAGCTGCCAGCAATCTACCCGTGACCCGCTGTTAACATCAGGCAGCAGAACTCAGGCAGTGACGGCTTTAAGCATGTTGCTGTTCGTAGCAAATCGAATGCCGGTTACGGATTCGCTGTGCTCAGCATGTCGAGGGCGACGCTGCCTTGGCTGAACTTCTTGCGAAGATCATCAAGGCATACTCGTCATTCACCTTGATGCGTTCGTCATGAATGACGTGATCAACGTGGCCTGAATCTCAGGCGGGACGTGCTTTGAGGAAGTGTCAGGTGCGCATGTGCGACCCGTGTGCTTCTTCGATGTAGCTTATGCTGTGCCTTAACTGCCGCTAGCCCGGCTTTGGGGCCGGGCATTGCAGAAGCTTGCGACAGACGTCTGTAAATTAATACAGACGAACGGCGCGGCGCTGTTCGCGCTGTACTTTCTTGGCGTGACGCTTAACAGCGGCTGCTGCTTTACGCTTACGCTCAGAAGTAGGCTTCTCGTAAAATTCGCGGCTACGAACTTCAGCCAGAACACCGGCTTTTTCGCAGGAGCGCTTGAAACGACGCAGAGCTACGTCGAAGGGTTCGTTCTCTTTAACTTTGACGGCTGGCATCCAGAGCTACCTTCATTCATTACCGGGGTCAACGTCTCGTGCAAAGACTGCACATAAGTACGTCGGTTTTTAAGGGTTGCGGATGTTAACCCCTCATTGAGAGGAATGCAAAGCCTCTGATCGAAAACCGCTGGTCGGAGCATCGGGTGGCGACTATTATGCGCGCCTTCGAATTCAGCCTACACAAGGCGCAAACCCATGCTAGTACTGGGATTAGAAACCTCTTGCGACGAAACCGGCGTCGCGCTTTACGACAGTGAGCGCGGGCTGCTGGCCGACGCTTTGTTCAGTCAAATCGACCTGCATCGCGCTTATGGCGGTGTGGTGCCGGAGCTTGCGTCACGTGATCACGTCAAGCGCATGTTGCCTTTGATTCGTCAGGTCATAGCCGACGCCGGTGTTGTCACTACCGACATTGATGCCATCGCATACACAGCAGGGCCGGGCCTTGTAGGCGCTTTGCTGGTCGGCGCGTCCTGTGCCCAGGCGCTGGCGTTCGCCTGGGATATTCCTGCGCTAGGCGTTCACCATATGGAAGGTCACCTGCTGGCCCCGATGCTGGAAGCACAGCCGCCGGAGTTTCCGTTCGTCGCTTTGTTGGTGTCCGGTGGGCACACGCAACTGGTTCGGGTCGATGGCATTGGCCTGTATGAGTTGTTGGGCGAGACGCTGGATGACGCTGCGGGCGAAGCTTTCGACAAAACGGCAAAGATGATGGGTCTGCAGTATCCGGGTGGACCTGAAATTGCGGCGCTGGCGACCAAAGGCGTGGCCGGACGTTTTGTCTTTCCGCGTCCAATGACGGACCGCCCAGGGCTGGACTTCAGTTTCAGCGGCCTGAAAACCTCCACGCTGACGACCTGGCAGCAATGCCAGAGCACTGGGGACGACAGTGAGCAGACTCGTTGCGACATCTCGCTGGCCTTCCAGCAGGCAGTGGTGGAGACTTTGACCATCAAGTGCAAGCGCGCATTGAAGCAGACCGGCATGAAGCGTCTGGTGATTGCAGGCGGCGTGAGCGCCAACAAGTCCCTGCGGGCGTCGCTGGAGAAAATGCTGGGCGACCTCAAGGGCAATGTTTTCTACGCTCGTCCTGAGTTCTGTACCGATAACGGCGCGATGATCGCCTTTGCCGGATGTCAGCGTTTGCAAGCCGGTCAGAAAGAAGATTTGAGCATCAGCGTTCAGGCCCGCTGGCCGATGGAGCAGTTGCAGGGTTTGTAGGTGCAACTTGAGGCGGATTCATCCAGGTAATTCAAAAATGCCGTTCGCGCCCGGCAAACAGGTCGCGTAGATTGCCCCGGTGACGCCAGACAATCAGCAATGTGAGCAAGGTCATCGGCAGCAGCGCCCTGGGTTCTTGCCACGCCAGCAGTGGCAGGGTCAGTGGCGTGGCGATCAGGGCCGCGATCGAGCTGGTGCGGGTCAGATAGAACACCAGCGCCCACGCACAAATTGCCAGGATGGCGGCGGGCGGATAAAGCCCCAGCAACACACCGGCGGCAGTGGCGACGCCTTTGCCGCCACGGAAGCGAAAGTAAAGCGGGAACAGATGACCCAGCACCGCGCAGAGCCCAATCCAGGCCTGCGCTCTGGGATCCATCCCGGCCATATTGGCGATCAGTACAGGCATCAAGCCTTTGCACAAGTCGCCGAGCAGGGTCAGGATCGCGAGTTTTTTGCCGGCAAGACGCAACATATTGGTCGCGCCCGCATTGCCAGAACCGCTGGCGCGCGGGTCCGGGCTGCCAGTGAGGCGGCTCAGAAGAATGGCGAAGGACAGTGAGCCAAGCAGGTAGGCGAAGATCGCCAGTAACCAAAACATGCTAACTATTCCGGGCTGGGAAGCCCTGATTCTAACGGCGCATCGCGCCCTTGTCGTGCAGTGGAGAGTGGTGTTTGGACAGAGTTTTCATTGAAGGTCTGGAAGTCGATACCGTGATCGGTGCTTACGACTGGGAGCGGGGCATTCGCCAGTACCTGCGTCTGGACCTGAGTTTTGCCTGGGATAATCGACCAGCCGCTGCTGGTGATGACCTGAGCAAGGCACTCGACTACGCCAGCGTCTCCACTCGCATCCTGGATTTTGCCGATAAGGCGCAGTTTCAGCTGGTGGAGACCTTTGCCGAACGACTGGCAGAGGTGCTCATGAGTGAATTCCAGATTCCGTGGCTGCACCTGAAACTGACCAAGCCTGGCGCTGTTGCAGCTGCAGCCGGTGTGGGCGTGGAGATCGAGCGCGGATGTCGCTGACACGGGTTTATCTTGGTTTGGGCAGTAATATCGATCGCGAGAAGCACCTGATCGCGGGGCTGGAAGCGCTGGACGGCTTCGTCAGCGAAATCGTTTGCTCGCCGGTATTTGAAAGTCAGCCAGTCGGGATCAAGAGCGGTCTGTTTTACAACCTGGTGGCGACGGGTTTGACCGCGCTGCCGTTGATGGAGCTGGACCGCCGTCTGAAGTTTATCGAGGCTGATAACGGCCGTTATGCCCCTGACCGCAAGGGACTGCCGCTGGATATCGATGTGCTGCTGTATGGCGATCAGGTGGGGGACTTCGACGGTTTGATCCTGCCGCGTGCCGAGATTCTCAAGAACGCTTTCGTGCTGTGGCCGTTGTCGCTGATTGCACCGGATCGTCTGCACCCTGAGGCTGGCGTTTCTTTCGAGCAGCTTTGGGCTGATGCGCAGATCGAGCAGCAATTGTGGCCGGTGGCGTTCGAGTGGCGCGAAACACAGCTGACGCCGCGGAGTTTGCTGGATAGCTGAATGTTGTAGGAGCTGCCGAAGGCTGCGAACGCGATCGATCAGGTATATCGTTTTCGCAGCCTTCGGCAGCCCCTACAGAAGATCGTATCAATCTCAACTGTTGTACTGCGCCTTGTAAACCTTCAACGCATCCAGTCGTTCGGCCTTGAGCGCTTCGCCCAGCTCCTGCCCCTTGAAACCCTTCTCGATCAGCGGCTGCACCGATACCGAGCGTGCCGCTTGTGCCGCGCCGCGCAGGTACTCGGCTTGCGGGTAGTCGCGTTGTTCGAAGCCGTGTCGGCCTCGGGCGTCCATTTCGCAGGCGATGATGAAGTCTTCGAAGCGCTGAGGCCGACGATAGACGTCAAAACTGTGCAGCAAATCGAGCACTGTCGAAGGCTTCAGTTCCAATGCCCGGTGGCCATGGGTGTGATATTCCCCTACAAGCAACGCCAACTCCTGACAGTCGCGTGGCGCCTTGAAGCGAGTATTCACTCCCTTGATCAAGCGCAAGCCAGTGTGTTCGTGGGCAATATGCCTCGGCCACTCGTCTTGAGGCGTCAGGCCTTTCCCCAAGTCATGCAGCAAACAGGCCCAGCGTACGTTCAGCGGTTGCTGATGGATGGCTGCCTGTTGCAGAACGCTCAGCACATGCTCGCCGGTGTCTATTTCCGGATGATGGGCGGGTGGCTGGGGGACGCCGAACAGTGCGTCCACTTCCGGCAAAAGCTCCTTCAGAGCGCCGCAGTCACGCAACACGCGAATAAATACTTGTGGCTGTTTTTCCATGAGTGCGCGGGAAATTTCCTTCCAGCTGCGTTCCGGCGTCAGCGCATCAAGTTCGCCTGATTCGCTTAGCTGACGCATCAGCTCAAGTGTTTCAGGCGCGATGCTGAAACCTTCCGGCGCGTACCGTGCGGCAAAGCGCGCCACGCGTAGAACTCGCAGGGGATCTTCGGCGAACGCGGGGGAAACGTGACGCAAAACTCGCGCCTCAAGGTCACGCTGGCCGCCGTAAGGGTCGGTCAGGTTGCCCTCTTTATCTTCGGCGATGGCGTTGATGGTCAGGTCGCGACGGATCAAGTCATCTTCGAGGGTGACGTCGGGGCTGGCATGGAACACAAAGCCGCCATAACCGCGCCCGCTTTTACGTTCGGTGCGGGCCAGGGCGTATTCTTCGCCCGTCAGTGGATGGAGAAAAACCGGGAAGTCTGTACCCACCGGGCGATAGCCCTTGATCAGCATTTCGTCGGTAGTTGCGCCCACAACTACCCAATCGACATCGGTAACCGGTTTGCCCAGCAGGCGGTCGCGCACTGCGCCACCGACTTTATAGATCTGCATAAAAAACCTCCGTAAGCGCGACAGGATAAACCTTGTGTCGCTCTTGCGGAGGTAAAACCGAATCAATAGTCATGGGGTGCCAAACAAATACCTCACTAAATGACTCCTCCAATGCAAGCATCTAGAGATGCACTACCGCCATATCAAGCCGGGGATATTCACTGTCGGCATGCTCGCTCCTGGGTGGGACGTGATGGGTTTTCATGATCTGGTCGCCTTGCAGCGTCTCCAGATGGATATCAAACCCCCAAAGCCGGTGCAGATGCTTCAGCACCTCGTCAGTGGACTCAGACAGCGGTTTACGGTCGTGCTGTTGATGGCGAAGAGTCAGTGAGCGGTCGCCGCGGCGATCAATGCTGTAGATCTGTACGTTGGGTTCACGGTTGCCCAGGTTGTACTGCGCCGCCAGGGTTTCGCGAATGATCCGGTAACCGGGCTCATCGTGAATGGCTGGCACCAGCAGGTCGTCTTTCTGATCGTCGTCCATGATGCTGAACAGCTTCAGATCGCGGATCACCTTGGGTGACAGGTACTGGAGGATGAAGCTTTCGTCCTTGAAGCTGCTCATGGCGAACTTCACCGCAGTCAGCCAATCAGTACCGGCAAGTTCGGGGAACCAGCGGTAATCTTCCTCGGTAGGCTCTTCACACATACGGCGAATATCGCGGTACATGGCGAAGCCCAGCGTGTAGGGGTTGATGCCGCTGTAATAGGGACTGTCGAAACCAGGTTGATAGATGACGCTGGTGTGTGAGGTCAGGAACTCCATCATGAAGCCGTCGGTGACCAAACCTTCGTCATACAGGTCGTTCATCAGCGTGTAGTGCCAGAACGTTGCCCAGCCTTCGTTCATCACCTGAGTCTGGCGCTGCGGGTAGAAGTACTGCGCAATCTTGCGCACGATACGTACGATTTCACGCTGCCATGGCTCCAGCAGCGGTGCATGTTTTTCGATGAAGTAGAGGATGTTTTCCTGCGGTTCAGCGGGGAAGCGAGCGTTGTCCTCTTTGCCGTTTTTGTCGGCATTTTTGGGGATGGTTCGCCACAGATCATTGATCTGTTTCTGCAGATGCTCTTCCCGGTCTTTCTGCCGACGACGTTCTTCTTCGGCGGAGATCGGGTAGGGCCGTTTGTACCGGTCCACCCCATAGTTCATCAGTGCATGGCAGGAATCGAGCAGGTCTTCGACCGCGTCGATGCCGTGGCGCTCTTCGCATTGCATGATGTACTGCTTGGCAAACACCAGGTAATCGATGATCGAGCTGGCGTCGGTCCAGGTCCTGAACAGGTAGTTACCCTTGAAGAAGCTGTTGTGCCCATAACAAGCGTGGGCCACTACCAGTGCCTGCATGCAGATGGTGTTCTCTTCCATCAGGTAAGCGATGCAGGGGTCAGAGTTGATGACGATTTCATAGGCCAGACCCATCTGGCCACGAGTGTAGGATTTCTCCGTGCTCAGGAAGTGTTTGCCGTAGGACCAGTGGTGATAGCCCAAGGGCATACCCACTGAGGCATAGGCATCCATCATCTGCTCGGCCGTGATGACTTCAATCTGATTGGGGTAGGTGTCCAGCGCATAGCGTTCCGCGATACGGCTGATCTCGCGGTCGTAGGCCTGGATGAGTTCAAACGTCCACTCGGAACCCGTGGACAAGGGTTGGCGCTTCTGCTCTCTAGCGGTCATGTCACTAACCTGCGCTGGAAGAGTTCACGGAATACCGGATAGATATCACCGGCAGAGACCAGCTGCTGCTGGGCAAACGTGTCGGCGAATGCTTCACCGATACGTTCGTATTCGAACCACAAGGCCTGATGTTCACGTGGGGTAATTTCCACGTACGTGTAGTACTGCACAAAAGGCATGATCTGCTTGATCAGGATGTCGCGACAAATAGGCGAGTCATCATTCCAGTTGTCGCCGTCCGAGGCTTGAGCTGCGTAGATATTCCATTCGTTGGTGGGGTAGCGCTCAGCCATGATTTCCTGCATCAGCTTGAGTGCGCTGGAAACGATGGTGCCGCCGGTTTCCCGCGAATAGAAGAATTCTTCCTCGTCGACTTCCCGGGCGCTGGTGTGATGGCGGATGAATACAACTTCAATCTTGTCGTAGTTACGTTTTAGGAACAGGTACAACAGGATGAAGAACCGTTTGGCGATGTCTTTGGTGGCCTGAGTCATGGAACCAGAAACGTCCATCAGGCAGAACATCACCGCTTTGGAGCTTGGGTTGGGCTGTTTGACCAACAGGTTGTATTTGAGATCGAAGGTGTCGAGATACGGTACACGTCGAATGCGGGCTTTAAGGCGATCAACTTCAGCTTCCAGCTCCTGAATGTCCCCGAAGTTGTCCGGTTCTTCACGCTTTAAACGATCCAGTTCAGTAATCGTTTCTCTGAGTTTGGCGCGGCTGCTGCCGGACAGGGCAATGCGACGCGCGTGAGCGGAACGCAGGGTGCGGATGATATTGATGCGCGAGGGGTTGCCCTCGTTGCTTATACCAGCTCGTACGGTTTTGAAGGTGTCGGTGCCGGTCAGATTGCGTTTGACCAGATTGGGCAGTTCGAGGTCTTCGAACATGAACTCCAGAAACTCCTCCTGAGTGATCTGGAAGACAAACTCATCCATGCCCTCGCCGGAATTACTGGCTTTGCCGGGTCCTTTGCCTCCGCCACCCCCTTGTGGGCGGGCAATGTGCTCACCCGTGGTGAATTCCTTGTTGCCAGGATGAACCACGGTCTGTTTACCGCCACGACCGTGATGGAGCACCGGTTCGTCGATGTCGCGACCGGGAATGCTGATTTGCTCGCCATGTTCCATATCAGTGATGGAACGGCGACTTACGGCTTCTTCGACTGCTTTCTTGATGTGATCACGGTAACGCCGCAAAAACCGCTGGCGGTTTACCGTGCTCTTGTTCTTGCCATTGAGACGTCGGTCGATCACATAGCTCATAGGCCCCTCCGGGGAGCTTCAAGTCGTAAGCTTCAAGCTGCAAGAGAGCGCGCCATCAACCCCGAGCCCGGGACTCGACCGCTTTTCTCTTGCAGCTTGTCGCTAGAAGCTTGCAGCTGCTTCTCTACTACTGCGACTTCCGGACCCGTAGGTACCATTCGGAAAGAAGCCGTACCTGTTTGTCGGTGTAGCCCCGCTCGACCATTCTGGTAACGAAGTCGTTGTGCTTCTGTTGATCCTCTTTGCTGGCTTTTGCGTTGAAACTGATGACGGGAAGGAGGTCCTCGGTGTTGGAGAACATTTTCTTCTCGATCACCACGCGCAGTTTCTCGTAGCTGAGCCAGGTCGGGTTTTTGCCATTGTTGTTAGCACGGGCGCGCAATACGAAGTTGACGATCTCGTTACGGAAATCTTTCGGATTACTGATGCCGGCCGGTTTCTCGATCTTTTCCAGTTCTTCGTTCAGGGCCACGCGGTTGAGGATTTCTCCGGTTTCCGGGTCGCGGTATTCCTGATCCTGGATCCAGAAGTCTGCGTACAGCACATAGCGGTCAAAGATGTTTTGCCCGTATTCGCTGTAGGACTCCAGATACGCGGTCTGGATTTCCTTGCCGATGAACTCGATGTAGCGCGGCGCCAGGTATTCCTTGATGAAGCGCAGATACCGCTCGCGGGTTTCAGCCTGGAATTGCTCCTGCTCGATCTGCTGCTCAAGCACATACAGCAGATGCACCGGGTTGGCGGCAATTTCGTGTGGATCGAAGTTGAATACCTTGGACAGGATCTTGAACGCAAAACGTGTGGACAGCCCGTTCATGCCTTCGTCGACGCCTGCGCCGTCGCGGTACTCCTGAATCGACTTGGCCTTTGGATCGGTATCCTTGAGGTTTTCGCCATCGTACACGCGCATCTTGGAGTAGATGTTGGAGTTATCCGGCTCTTTCAGGCGCGACAGGGTGGTGAACTGCGCGAGCATTTTCAGGGTGTCTGGCGCGCAATGGGCCTTGGACAGTGAACTGTTGAACAGAAGTTTGTCGTAAATCTTGATCTCATCGCTCACGCGCAGGCAGTACGGCACCTTGACGATGTAGATCCGGTCGATGAACGCTTCGTTGTTCTTGTTGTTGCGGAAGCTGTGCCATTCCGATTCGTTGGAGTGGGCCAGCAGAATACCGGTGAACGGAATCGCGCCCAGGCCTTCGGTACTGTTGTAGTTACCTTCCTGGGTAGCGGTGAGCAGTGGGTGCAGCACCTTGATCGGCGCTTTGAACATTTCGACGAATTCCATCAGGCCCTGGTTGGCCCGGCACAGCGCGCCAGAATAGCTGTAAGCGTCGGCGTCGTTCTGTGGGTATTCCTCGAGTTTGCGGATATCGACCTTACCCACCAGTGCAGAAATGTCCTGGTTGTTCTCGTCGCCCGGCTCGGTTTTGGCTACCGCGATCTGGTTAAGAATCGATGGATAGAGTTTGACCACTTTGAACTGGCTGATGTCGCCCCCGAACTCAGCCAGACGTTTGGTCGCCCAGGGCGACATGATGGTGCTCAGATAGCGACGCGGGATGCCGAAGTCTTCTTCGAGAATCGCACCGTCTTCGGTTGCGTTGAACAAACCGAGCGGAGATTCGAAGACCGGCGAGCCCTTGATCGCGTAGAACGGGACTTTTTCGATCAGTTGTTTGAGTTTTTCAGCCAGCGATGACTTACCGCCACCGACCGGGCCGAGCAGGTAAAGGATCTGTTTCTTCTCTTCCAGGCCCTGAGCGGCATGGCGGAAGTACGAGACGATCTGGTCGATGCATTCTTCCATCCCATGGAAGTCAGCGAAGGCCGGGTAGCGGCGGATGACCTTATTGGAAAAGATCCTCGAAAGCCGGGAGTTGGTCGAGGTATCAACCAGCTCTGGCTCGCCGATAGCAAGCAACAGTCTTTCTGCCGCAGACGCATAGGCGCTGCGATCCTGCTTACAGAGCTCTAGATACTCCTGTAAGGAGAGCTCCTCCTGCCGTGTCGATTCAAAGCGTTGTTGGAAGTGGCTAAAAATACTCATGACGTCACCTCGCTCGATACGTAGAGCCGGCGGCGGATCGTCAGTCGATGTTGGCAGCAGCCGAGAATCCAGCTGCCGTTTACCCCCCAAACACCATAAAAGTAGCTACCGATGACCCACGCGCCGGTGTACCGGCTCTCCCCTGATTACGGATGGCCTGAGGCTAAGGATAGTTCGGAATCGGAAAGATAAAGAAGGGATGAGCAGAAAGACTGGCTGACCGTCCGTCAGTTAGGTCGCGAGCCCGCGCAGGACGCGGGATCAACTGCAATAAAAATATTTTCTGTCAGCCCTGGGCTGTGTCGGCTGGAAAGGTGCTGCGCCATAGCTCGAAGCCGCCGTCCAGACTGTATACGTCGGAGAAACCCTGATTCACCAGATAGGCCGCGGCGCTCTGGCTGGAGTTACCGTGATAGCAGACCACGACCACGGGCTTGTCCAGGTCGGCATTGCGGATGAAGTCGGCAATGGAGTGGTTGTCCAGATGCTGGGAGTCCGGGATGTGGTTACCAGCGAAGGCTTGGGGATCGCGAACGTCCACCAGCACTGCACCTTGTTCACGCAAGGCTTGAGCCTGTTCTGGTTGGATGCGTTTGAATTCGGTCATGGTTGGCTCCTTTGAATGTTATCCGGGGTGTGATTCTGTAGGAGCTGCCGACGGCTGCGAATGGAGGTGTGGCAGATATACAGCTTTCGCAGACTTCGGCAGCGCCTACAGTTGAAGTGCGTTGTGCTGAGTTTAGCGCCTGATCACGCCAATCGGGTCATGCAGAATGGTTCGGGTCGCCCCTGATTCAGCATTGCCGTGATCATCGCAATCGCAGAGATACCGCTCAAACGTATCAACGTTAAGCATGGTCATGGCGGAGCCCCATACGCATCCGGTGTCCAGCGCGTAGACATCAGGCTCGTCGCAACGGCCCTCCAGCGCGGCCCAGTGGCCGAAGATGATTTTCACATCGCGTGTCCTGCGGTCCTGATGCTTGAACCAAGGCGCATAGCCGGGCAGGGCGGTTTCGATGCCTTCCTTGCCTTTGAGGTCCAGTCTGCCGTCGCTGGTGCAGAAGCGCATGCGGGTGAAGTAATTGGTGATAACCCGTAGCCGTGCAACGCCATGCAGGTCGTTGTCCCACTTGTTTGGCTCGTTGCCATACATTCCGTCAAGGAATTGGGGGTAAAGCGCGTCATCAAGCAGGGCGTTTTCAACCTCAGCGGCAAGCTTGAGGGCTTTCTTCAAGGTCCACTGGGGCGGGATACCGGCGTGAGCCATGGCAACGTTGCGCTCGGCATCGTAGTGCAGCAGCTTCTGCTGACGTACCCATTGCAGCAGGTTATCGCGATCGGGTGCTTCGAGAATGGGGCGCAGGGTATCGCCTTTCTTCAGGCGCTCAATGTTGCGCGCTGCGGCGAGCATATGCAGATCGTGATTGCCGAGTACGCAGGTCAGCGAGTCACGGATGCTGTACAGAAAGCGCAGGGTCTCCAGCGATTGAGGACCGCGGTTGACCAGATCGCCCACCAGCCAGAGGCGATCCCTGGTTGGGTCGAAATTCACATGTTCCAGCAGGCACTGCAGTGGTTCAAGGCAACCTTGCAGGTCACCAACGGCGTACACCGCCATCAGTGAAGGGACCCCGGTACCGCCAGGCGAAAGGGTGCAATCACCGCATCGAAGCGCTTACCGTCGTCAGCCAGCATTTGATACGAGCCCTGCATGTTGCCAACTTTGGTCGTCATCACGGTGCCGCTGCTGTACGTATGGCTTTTACCGGCAGCAATCAAAGGTTGTTGCCCCACCACGCCCTCACCGCGTACCTCTTCGACATGGCCATCACCATCGGTGATCACCCAATGCCGGGACATCAGCTTGGCGGGCAGTTCGCCGCTGTTGTGGACGGTGACGGTGTAGGCAAAGGCAAAGCGATTCTGCTCGGGTTGTGACTGCTCTGCCAGGAAGCGTGTGACGACGCTGACGTCGACCTGGTATCGGGAATCGGGCATTCGGTAGGCCTTGGAAGCGGATGCGGATAAAACCGGCAAGCCGGTGGAATCAGTCTAGGACATGTAAACGATAAATGACCAATCGGACTTCGATCATCGACATGTCCTTTGGGCTCAGGCCTGTGCTGGCATTTCGCTCAGCTTGTCAGCGAGGCGAACGAATGCGGCGAGATCCAGTTGCTCGGGGCGTAGACTGCCATCGACCCCGGCAGCAGTAATATCGTCACTGCTGAGCAGTAACTTGAGCGTGTTGCGCAGTGTTTTGCGGCGCTGGTTGAACGCCTCACGTACCACACGCTCCAGCAGGCGATGATCCTTGGCCGGATGCGGCAGTGTTTCGTGGGGCACGAGTCGGACGATCGCCGAATCCACTTTTGGCGGCGGGTTGAAAGCACCCGGCCCGACGTTGAACAGGTGCTCAACCCGGCAATGGTACTGAACCATGATCGACAGACGACCGTAATCACCGCCACCAGGAACTGCTGCCATGCGCTCAACCACTTCTTTCTGCAGCATGAAGTGCATGTCGCGAATCAGGTTGGCGTTATGCAGCAGATGGAAAATCAGCGGCGTGGAGATGTTGTAAGGCAGGTTGCCTACCACGCGTAGGCTGTTGGCCGGTGCGTTGAGGGTGGTGAAGTCGAATTTCAGTGCATCGCCTTGATGCAGGTTGAAATTGGGCTTGCTGCCAAACTGGTGGATCAGGATCGGGATCAGATCCTTGTCCAGTTCCACGACGTCCAGTTGTGCGCCGCTGCCAAGCAGGCCCTGGGTCAAGGCACCCTGGCCGGGCCCGATCTCAAGCAGGCGATCTTCCGGCCGGGCACGTATGGCTCGCAGGATCTTGTCGATCACGCCTGCGTCATGCAGAAAGTTTTGTCCGAAGCGCTTGCGCGCCTTGTGTTGAAATTGCTCGGTCATGAATGAGTCTCGGCCATCTGATAGGCGGTTTCCAGAGCGACCTGCAGGCTGCCGGTGTCGATATTGCCGGTGCCTGCCAGATCCAGCGCAGTGCCATGGTCGACAGAGGTTCGGACAATCGGCAGGCCGAGAGTCACGTTAACGGCAGCGCCGAAGCCTTTGTACTTGAGCACAGGCAGGCCTTGGTCGTGGTACATCGCCAGCACTGCGTCGCAGTGCTCCAGATATTTGGGGGTAAACAGAGTGTCAGCTGGCAGTGGCCCTCGTAGATCAAGGCCCTCGCTGCGCAGACGCTCCAAAGCAGGTTCTATGATGTCGATCTCTTCGCGACCCAGATGTCCGCTTTCACCGGCATGAGGGTTGAGCCCGCACACCAGAATACGCGGCCGGGCGATACCGAACTTGTTCACCAGGTCGGCGTGCAGAATGCGTGTTACGCGCTCCAGACGCTCGGGGGTGATGGCGTCAGCAACATCGCGTAGCGGGAGGTGAGTGGTGACCAGCGCGACACGCAGATCGCCGGTCGCCAGCAGCATCACCACTTGTTCTGTTCCGGTCAGCTCGGCAAGAAACTCGGTATGGCCTGAAAAGGCGATGCCGCTTTCATTGATGACGCCCTTGTGGACCGGGGCAGTAATCATTCCGGCGAAATGGCCGTCCAGACAGCCTTGTCCGGCGCGGGTCAGGGTTTGCAGGACGAACGCGCCATTGGCTTTGTTCAGTTGGCCCGCAATCACCGGCTCGTGCAGTGGCGTATCCCAGACATAAAGGCTGCCGGCAGGAGCGGCGGTGTCCGGAAAGGCATCAGGTGTAACGTTGATCAGATCGACAACCACGCCCAGCTGCGCGGCCCGCTCGGTGAGCAGGTCGCGGCTGGTAATGGCAATAAGGGGGTGTGGCTGAAGTTGCGTGGCGAGTAGCAGGCAAAGGTCAGGACCAATGCCGGCCGGCTCGCCGGGTGTCAGTGCGAAACGCCGGGGTTTCACTGTGCAGCCTGGGCTGCGCCAGGGAGCTTGATCTCAACGTAGGCTTCGTCACGGATCTGACGTAACCAGGTTTGCAGCTCTTCATCGTACTTGCGGTTGCGCAATACCATCAGGGCCTGCTGGTCGCGCGCCTGGTTGGTTGCGTCCGTCGCGCGACGGCCCAGAACTTCCAGTACGTGCCAGCCGTAAGCAGTCTTGAACGGCTTGGACAAGGTGCCTTGCGGCGTGTCGTTCATGACCTGACGGAACTCCGGAACCAACGAGTTCGGGTCTACCCAGTTAAGGTCACCACCGTTGAGTGCCGAACCCGGATCTTCCGAGAAGCTCTTCGCCAGTTCAGCGAAGTCATCGCCGTTCTGGATGCGATCATAGATTTTCTGCGCCAGACGCCGGGTTTCTTCTTCGCTACGAATTTCGCTTGGCTTGATCAGGATATGACGCACGTGTACTTCATCGCGCATCTGTGTCTGACCCTGGCCGCCGCGCTTCTCAAGCAGCTTGAGGATGATGAAACCGCCCGGAGTACGGGCTGGAGGCGTAACGTCACCAACCGGCATCGAACCCAGCATGTCGCCGAAAGGAGGCGGCAGTTGAGCGGCTTTACGCCAGCCCATGTCACCACCTTCAAGGGCGCTTTCGCTGGCTGAGTTGGCAATGGCGGCCTGACCGAAGTCCGCGCCTTGCTTGAGCTTGCTGTACAGATCCTGAGCCTTGCGAGCAGCGGCCTGAATCTGGTCTGACGACGCACTGTCAGGCGTAGCAATCAGGATGTTCGCCAGGTGGAACTCTTCGGACAACTGAGCCTGACCCTGGCCGGAAGCCAGAAAGTTTTTCACTTCCTGTTCCGAAACCTGAATACGCTCGGCCACACGGCGTTGACGCACCCGGCTGATGATCATTTCCCGACGAACCTGCTCGCGCGCGTCGTTGTAGGAAAGGCCGTCATGGGCCAACGCGGCGCGGAATTGTTCCACGCTCATGTTGTTGCGTTCAGCAATGGTACCGATTGCCTGATTCAGCTCTTCGTCAGTGATGCGAATGCCGGAGCGGTCGCCTATCTGCAACTGCAGGTTTTCCAGAATCAGACGTTCCAGAACCTGTGGCTGCAGGGCCTCTGCGGGAGGAACACCTGAACCGCGTTTGGCAATGGTCTGTTGAACCTCGCGGACACGCTGGTCCACTTGGCTCTTCATGATCACATCGTTATCGACGATGGCTGCAACGCTGTCCAGTTGTTGAACTGCAGCGTGGGCTGCAGTCCCCAGGAGTAACGCGCCCAGCATTAGCGGGCGCAGACAATCAGAAAGCTTGGTCTTCACGTTCACGATAACCTTGGATGCCTTTGTCGAGGAAACTCTCTACCTTGGCGCCAGTTACACCGCCCAGTCCCTTCAACACAATTTGTAGGAATACGCCGCGGTCGCCTTTTTCGTTTTCAGGCTCGTTCTGGCTGAACTCGTCGTAATCAATCCAGTAACGGCTGATCAGGCGCAGTTTCCAGCAGCAGTTGTCATATTCGAAACCACCAAAGGCCTCGATTGTGCGATTGCGGTTGTAATCGAACTGCCAGCGGCTGATTGCGTTCCACTGCGGCACGATCGGCCAGATGACCGAGAAGTCGTGCTGCTGGATCTTGTAGTAGTCCTTCACGTAACCCGGTTGACCCGGAGTGCCGTAATCGCCGCCACCCACTGTCCATCGACCGGTGTTCTGGTCGTAGCGGATCTGATCATCGCGATACCGATAGCCAAAGTTGACGATCTTGTTCGGATTGTCTTCGGGCTGGTAGTGGAACATCGCACTGCCCGAGCGAGTACTGCGGCTGTCCGGATCCCAGTTGAAGTCGGAATTCAGGCGCCAGTCCCGGTTGAAGCGGTATTCGTATTCCAGTGCGTAAGGCGAGACGTTGGCTTGTGCATCGTCACGGTCCTTGAAGACCACGCCCGGCAGTTGAACTTCACGATCCTTGAAGTACAGAGCCTGACCGATGCTGAAGCGCTGACGCTGGAAACCATTGTCTTCAATCCAGCGGTTTGTAATACCCAGTGAGAGCTTGTTCTCGTCACCAATGCGGTCCGAGCCCGCGAAACGGTTATCGCGGAACAGTGAGGCATAGTTGAAAGTGGTTTCGGAGCTGTCAAAAACCGGAATGTCGGTCTGATCTTTCTCAGGAACATAGAGATAGAACAAACGGGGTTCCAGCGTTTGACGATAATCCTTGCCGAACCAGTTGGTGTTCCGGTCAAAGTACAGGCCGCTGTCGACACTGAAGATCGGTACGCTGCGGCTTTGGCTGCTGCTGTACTCTTCATCGGCAAGCAGAGATGCCTTGCCCCGTGCATCCAGATCCAGCTCGTACTGGGTATAGACATACTTCAGTTTCGGCGTCAGGAATCCGTAGGTCCAGTTCATCGGCAGGCTGACCGAAGGAGCCAGGTTCAGGCGATCACCGTTGGCACGTGCCAGGCCGGTAACGTTGTTGTCCAGGCGCGGGTCGGAGTTGCCGTCCTGATCAATGTAGTTGCCATTGCGCAGGTCACGATCAAATCGCACCGCTTCAGTTTCATAATCGAACTGTAGGCCGCCCGGATGGTATGGCAGCGCGCCATTAAAAGTAATTTGCGGCAACCGGTCATACGGCGTGATCTTGGAAACTGTCGCGAGTTTGTAAGCCTGCGCGTTGATAGCGGCTGTGTATGTATCTCCGCGATACGTCAAAGAGCCTTGCTGGTTGATGTACTCTCGGGATTCCACGCCAATCTGGCTGGTCTCCAGATCCTGGAAGTAATACGGGTCACTGATATCGGTGTAATCAACTTGCGTCAACCAGCGGGAGTCAAGACCACCCTTGTGTTGCCAGTTAATCATCCAGCGAGTGTCTTTGTAATCCGTCTGGTCTTTGCGCTCGTCATCGTCGTCGTTTAGGTACGCGCCGCCGAACTGACCTTCACTGCTTTTGGTCAGGTAGCGGAACTCGCCTTCCATCAACATGCCGCGTTTGGCCATGTAACGAGGATAGAGCGTGGCATCGTAGTTCGGTGCCAGGTTGAAATAGTACGGCGTCACCAGCATGAAGCCGGTATCGCTGCTGGTGCTGAAGGACGGCGGCAGGAAACCTGACTGGCGACGATCATCGATCGGGAAGTAGATATACGGGGTGTAGAGCACCGGTATGTCTTTAACCCGAAGGGTGGCGTTGGTCGCCGTACCGAAGCCGGTGGCCGGGTTCAGTGTGATGTTGTTGCCTTTGAGCGTCCACGCGTTGCTGTTCGGTTCGCACGTGGTGTACGTACCGTCCTTGAGGCGAATGATCGCGTTCTCGGCACGCTTGGCATACAGGGCGTTACCGCGAACGTTCGACTTGTGCAGCACGTACTCTGCGTTGTCGATCTGGGCTTCACCGGTGTCCAGTTGCAGCTCTGCACGGTCACCTACGATGAGTGCGCCGTTGTCGCGCATGCGGACATCGCCGTTCAGCTCGCCGCGGTTTTCGGCTTGATACAGGTTGGCCTCCTGGGCCTGAACCTGCATGCTGCCCTGACGCAGAACGACGTCACCGGCCAGCGAAGCAATCTGTTCTTCCTGCTGATAACGCGAAGCCTTGGCACCGATGAACATCGGCGCGTCTTTCTTCGGCGTCTTGTCATCCATGCCAGGACGAATCGGCTCGACGTAGGCCCCGGAGCAATAAGGTCCGGTTTCTGCGAGCTGAGCAGGCGTCAGGCTTTCGCGAGGAACCCAGTCAAGGTGGCTGTAGTCAGCACTGCGCGACTTGAGACCGCGGCCTTTGGCTTCGGTCACCAGCTGCGGCTTGGCCGCGGCGGGTTCGCTGGTGGAGCTACTGTCCGATGTGACAGTGCCGTTGGAGCTGACCGACGTAGTGCTGTGCACTGGACGCGGAGGCAGCTCGACTGCATTGCTTTTCGGCGCACAATTCCAGGCACCCGAAGCAGAGACTGAGCAGTCATACTGTTCCGCGGCGACCACGAACTGAGTGGCTAGAGGTTGCATCGCCAGCAAACTGCCGGTTATGAGCAACGGAAACTTTCTACGAAACGCGGGGGATTTCAATGCCATCTTATTAATCCGGGCTTCCTGCGCGCCATCTGCCCGCGGGGGGGCCGCACGCCTCTCGATGGGCTGAAAAAGATGTCGGATAATAAAGCATGACCCGCTTGACGGCTAGCGCCGTCGGAGACCCTTGTAATGCCAGATCAAGATGTACGCCTGCAACGCCTGAAAACCTGGCTCGATGAGCAGCTTCCAGCGCTGTTTTCAGCGCACGGCTGGGGCGCGATTCCCCCGGCCACGTTGACTGCGGCCAGTAGCGATGCCAGTTTCCGCCGTTATTTTCGCTGGGAGGGCGGTGAGCAAACTTTTATTGTGATGGATGCTCCGCCACCTCAGGAAAACTGCAAACCGTTCGTGGATATCGCCCGTTTGTTAAATAAATCAGGGATTAATGTTCCTGAAATTTATGCCGAAGATCTTGTTCAAGGCTTTTTGCTGTTAAGCGATCTTGGGCGAAAAACCTATCTTGATGTTATCAACGAGCAAAACGCGGACTCTTTGTTCGCCGATGCTTTCGACGCGCTGCTGGCTTACCAGCAGTTGCCGATAGACGCGCCGTTGCCCGGTTATGACGTCGCCTTGTTGCGCCGTGAGCTGGAACTGTTCCCTGAGTGGTATGTGCGCAAGCACCTCGGCATCGAGATGGATCAGCAGCAGTTGGCGAGTTGGCAACGGGTCAGTGATCTCTTGATCGAGAGTGCGCTGGCGCAGCCCAAAGTGCTGGTGCATCGAGACTTCATGCCGCGTAATCTGATGCTCAGCGAACCCAATCCGGGGGTGCTGGACTTTCAGGATGCGGTCTACGGCCCCGTTACTTACGACGTCACCTGCCTGTTCAAGGACGCCTTCATCAGTTGGCCGCAAGAGCGCGTGCACGCCTGGCTGGAAATTTACTGGGAAAAGGCCCGTGCTGCGGGAATTCCTGTTCAGGATGACTTTGCGGAGTTTCTGCGTGCCAGTGACCTGATGGGGGTGCAGCGGCATTTGAAGGTCATCGGGATTTTCGCCCGTATTTGCCATCGTGACGGCAAACCGCGTTATCTGGCCGATGTTCCGCGCTTCTTTGCTTATATAGAGGCGGTGCTGGAGCGCCGACCAGAGCTGGCTGAACTGGCTAATTTGCTGACCAGCCTGAAGCGACCGGCGAGCGGATCGCTCTGAATCGCGCCACGGTATGAAGGTCATCATTGAAATAAGGCTATCGATTGTGTTGACGAGGCAGGCATGAAAGCGATGATTCTGGCAGCAGGGAAGGGCGAGCGGATGCGTCCATTGACCCTGCACACCCCCAAGCCTCTGGTCCGTGCAGGCGGTGTGCCGTTGATTGAATATCACCTGCGCGCACTTCACGACGCAGGGTTCCACGATGTGGTGATCAACCACGCCTGGCTTGGGCAGCAGATTGAAGATTATCTGGGGAACGGCGAGCGTCTGGGGCTGCGTATTGCGTACTCGCCTGAAGGCGAACCGCTTGAAACGGGCGGCGGTATCTTACGTGCGCTGCCGTTGCTCGGTGACGAGCCTTTTGTGGTTGTGAACGGCGATGTCTGGACCGATTACAACTTCAGCGCGCTGCGTGTACCACTGGCCGGTCTCGCCCACCTTGTGTTGATCGATAATCCGGAGCACCACCCGGAGGGCGACTTTTCGTTGATCGACGGGCAGGTTCGTGATTCCAGCGATGCCGGTGCAAGGCTCACCTACAGCGGCATCGCCATCCTTCACCCGAAACTGTTTGCAGGTTGTCAGGCCGGTGCTTTCAAGCTCGCGCCCTTGTTGCGCGCCGCCATGGAACAAGGGCAAGTGACCGGTGAGCATTTTACCGGGCAGTGGGTCGATGTCGGCACCCATGAGCGGCTTGCTCATGTCGAACAGTTAATCGCGGCGGGACACTGAATGCTCTGGCCATCGACCCTGTTGGGCGCCGGAGCCGGGTTTGCCATTGCGAGCATTCCGGGCGCCTTGCTGGGAGCGCTATTGGGACAGGCGCTGGATCGGCGTCTGGCACTGCAAAGCTGGGCGCATTTGCGTGAGCGCATGGGCGGTCGAGTGGCGCTGCGCGATGATGAGTTGCTGTTCGTTCTGCTGGGCCGGTTGGCTAAAAGTGACGGTCGGGTGGTAGAGCAGCATATCCAGCAGGCGCGAGTCGAAATGCGTCGTATGGGCATGAGCGAACCCGCTCAGCGTCGGGCAATTGCGGCCTTCAATCGAGGCAAGGAGGGGGGTGATAATCTGCGTGGTTATCTGCGTCGTCTCGCCCCCCAGCCTCACACGGCAGAAGCGCTGCTGCGCGCCTGTTGGCGCATGGCATGGGCCAACGGCAGACCTTCGCGTGGCGAACGGGAGTTGATCGTCTGGTGGGGGAAATGGCTGGGCTGGTCGCCAGCGAGGGTTGACTCCCTGGCTTCCGAACACGAAACACCGCGAAAACCGCTGGCGAACAACAGCAACGATTACCAGGCCGCGTTGAAGCTGCTGGGTGTGCAGGCCGATGCAGACCCCGCGCATGTAAAACGTGCCTATCGCCGTCTGCTCAGTCGACATCACCCGGATAAAGTCGCTGGTTCAGGCGCTAGCCAGTTGCAGGTGCGGGATGCGACGGACCGGACTCAGGATTTGCATAACGCCTACAAAGTGATCAGAGCGCGGCGCGGGTTTTGATCATGGTGTTGTGCTTTATTCTGCGGGAGATTCTATGTTCGTCTGCAATCTGACGTGGGACCGGCTTTAGCCGGGAAGGCGGCATTTCTGACGATAAAGATGTACTGAATGTACTGGCCTCTTCCCGGCTTAAGCCGGTCCCGCGTCATCAGTAGTTCCTGTGGGTGCTTGCCCGCGATACATGAGACGCAGTAAGACGACACACCGCGTTATCGTTTATCGTCGGAATGCCGCCCAGACCAGGCACCGCTCCCACAGGTGCAGCATTTCCGCTCCGATCAATCATCTTTACTGCGCCTCAACCCACCCGCGGATCCTGCGGAACATCTGTTCCTGTTCGGCGGCGGCGTTACCCGGAATCGCGGTCAGGGGAATCTGGCTGTAGCCCGGTCCTTTTGTGCGCTTGCTGATTTGCAGGCGCTCCATTGGCGCCCTGTTGGTCGGGTCCTTGAAGATAAAGTCCGAGGTTTTCACTTTAAGGCCCGGTATCAGTTCGGTCAGCAGCGGTTTGGCGTCTGCGGGCTCTCGCGCCGTGACCATGGCGAATTTCTGTACCAATGGCGCCGGGCGTTCGCTCAAGTAGCGGGCTGCCCAATAGGCACCACTGCCATGACCGAGCAGCACGATGCTACGAGCCTTGTTCTGTTGTGCGAAGCTTATGCCGCTTTCAATTCTGGCAAAGATACGTTCAGTCTGAGCCTTGGCCTGCTCTTCTGCGGCGGCGGCTCTGGCTGTTTCGGCAGCAGCCTCTTTTTCCGCGGCAGCGGCTTTGTCGGCATCGGTTGGCGGGGTGGCTTTGGCCGGGTCTTTGGATTTGTCTGCTGCGCCCTCTTCTGCAGGGGCATCGGCGGCTCTGGCCTGGTTGTAATCAGCCATCTGGTCGGGCAGGGTCAGGCTCAGGCTTGACCAGCCGATGTCCGGAAACTTGCGTCGTAGCGGACCTACGACATCCGGGGAATCAGCCGACTCGTCTGCACCAGGAATAATGATCACTGCACCTCTTGGGTCGTCAGTGTTAGCGGGCTTCCACAAGGCGAGGAAACTGTCTTCGCCAGCCTGCAATTGCTGTTGATCGGCAACCGGCAAGCGCCCTTCAAGGGCCAGCGCATCTTCTTGAGTCCGGGGTAGCAGGGGAGCCCTTTCCACAGCAGGTTCGGTTGCAGCATCTTTTGCAGGCGCGGGATCAGCCGCCATGACAGGCAACGCGCAAGGTAGTATCAGCGCCAGACAGAGCGAAGGAAGCGTTGCGCGAAATGTGTAGGACATCGGATATTCCAGGCCAGAAACTATCCCGGCAGCCTAATGGGTTGGTAAGGATTTGTCAGGCTTATGCTTGAGTGGCGCATCGGTTCAAACGACTAGATAGAACACATGGGAACGACACCTTGATGATGGTTCTGCTGCGCACTGGAGTTATCGGCTGTCTGGCCCTGCTCTTGATGATTTTCAACACCGTGGCTCAGGCTGATTCAGAGCCTGCTGTTTCCACACCTCTGTCGGCAGAGCAGCGCGCATGGCTTGCAAAGCGTGGCCCCTTGCGGGTCGGGCTGGTCATGCAGGCACCTTATGCGCAGCTTGATCGTCGCCAGCAGCAGCTTTCCGGCGCCAGCGTTGACCTGATGAATATGCTCGGCAGGAGCCTGCAAACTGAACTGCTGTGGCGTAACTTTCCTGATCAGGCTGCTTTGGAAGAAGCCTTGGCGCAAGGCATGGTGGATATCGCTCCCGGCCTGACCCAAACTCCGGCGGGCCTTCGTATCTGGTTGTTTTCCGATCCCTACATGCGGATTTCGCAATTGGTAGTGGGCGAGCGCGATGGTTCTGGTGTAGTGGACCTGGAGAAGCTTGATAGCCGGACGCGGGTTGCGATTCGCATGCCCAGCGTGACCGCCGATTACCTGCGCAGCACGTATCCTCATCTCAATCTGCAAGGCGTGCCGCTGGATCGGCAAGCACTGCAATTATTGCTGAGTCAGCAAGCGCGCTATGCCGTGCTCGATGAGGCGCAACTCAGTCGCTTGTCTCGCGAGCCGGAGTTTGCCGGGCTGAGTATTGTCGGCGATATCGGCTATCCCCAACTGCTGCGCGTCGCCTCCCGTCGCGATGTGCCTGAGTTGGCGGACATTATCAGCGTCGCCCTGCATGCGATTCCGGCCAAGGAGCTTGATCAACTGCATGCACGCTGGCTGCCGCTCAACGCTGTGAAAGCCAGCGAATCCCCTGGGTTCTGGCAAAACATCTGCCTGTTGCTGCTGGTATTGCTGCTGACCAGTTTTGCCATCGTCATCTGGCAGCGACGTCAGCAGCAGTCGCTGGAACGCGATGTGTTGCTGGCTCGCGAAGAGCTGGCTCGGCGCGAGGCGGGCGAAGAGGCGTTAAGGCTCGCACAGTTTTCCATCGATCAAAGTACTGTGGGGATTCTCTGGGTCAACTGGGACAGCCGCGTGCGTTATGCCAACCATGCGGCAGAAGCGATGCTGGGCTATTCGTCCGGCGGTGTGGTGGATCGGCCTTTGATTGATTTCGAGCCCACGCTGCACATGGACCGCTGGTTGGGCCTTTGGAAAAGTGCGCGCTCCAGCGAAGGGATTGCCCAGACATTCGAAACCAATTGCGTGTGCGCCGACGGAAGCATTCTGCCTGCCGATGTCTCCTTGAGTTTCCTGCGTTTCGAGGAGTCCGAGTATCTGGTGGTGTTCCTCACTGATGTGACCGAGCGCCGTCGTTACCACGAACAACTGCGTGAGCTGTCGGCGCATCTGGAAAGCGTGCGCGAGGAGGAAAAGGCGCGCATCGCTCGGGAAGTTCACGACGAATTGGGTCAGATGCTGACCGTGCTCAAGCTGGAAACATCCATGTGTGAGCTGGCTTATGCCGATCTTGATCCAGGCTTGCGTGACCGGCTCAACAGCATGAAGCGCCTGATATCGCAATTGTTCCAGCTGGTACGCGATGTGGCGACCGCGCTGCGTCCGCCGATCCTCGATGCGGGCATCGCGTCGGCCATCGAATGGCAGACGCAACGATTTGAGGCGCGCACACAGATTCCGTGTCTGGTGGACGTGCCTGATAATTTGCCGCCGCTCAGTGATGCCTTGGCGATTGGCATGTTCCGGATTCTGCAGGAGGCGCTGACTAACGTGATGCGTCACGCTCAGGCGCACACGGTGGACGTGAGCCTCACGCTGGATAACGGCGTGATGTGCCTGACCATCGCTGACGACGGAATTGGTTTTGTTCAGCCCCAGGGTAAGGTCGTGTCGTTCGGGCTGGTGGGCATGCGTGAGCGGGTGTTAATGCTTGGCGGTCGATTGGAACTGGACAGTGAGTCAGGTGAAGGCACAACCTTGCGTGCCTATATTCCGCTGCATCAAGCCCGGCAGGAGCAACACAAGTGATTCGTGTACTGGTAGCTGAAGACCACACTATTGTTCGTGAAGGCATCAAGCAGTTGATCGGCCTGGCAAAGGATATGCTCGTGGTAGGCGAGGCCAGTAACGGTGAGCAGTTGCTGGAGACTCTCCGCCAGACTGAATGCGAGGTGGTGTTGCTGGATATCTCCATGCCGGGTGTGAATGGCCTTGAGGCGATCCCGCGTATTCGTGCGCTGACCAACCCGCCCGCGATCCTTGTGCTGTCCATGCATGACGAAGCACAGATGGCGGCGCGGGCCTTGAAAGTCGGTGCTGCCGGTTATGCGACCAAGGACAGTGATCCGGCGCTGCTGTTGACGGCGATTCGGCGGGTAGCGGCGGGTGGTCGTTACATCGACCCGGACCTCGCCGACCGCATGGTTTTCGAAGTGGGCCTGACGGATAACAGGCCGTTGCACTCGCTCTTGTCCGAGCGCGAATTCTCAGTGTTTGAGCGCTTGGCGCAGGGCGCCAACGTCAACGATATCGCCCAGCAACTGAACCTGAGCAGCAAGACCATCAGCACCCACAAAGCGCGGCTGATGCAGAAGATGAACCTGCATTCCCTGGCTGACCTGGTGAAATATGCGATGGAGCATAAGTTGTTGTGATCTGAAAACGACATGTCCGAGACCTCATTGACCTTATCGCGGGCAAGCCACGCTCCCACAGAAGATTGATTCCCCTGTGGGAGCGTGGCTTGCCCGCGATAAGGTGATGAGATTCGTCGTCGAGCACATACCTATCCCCGCCATCCGTGTAGGGCAATCCCTACCCCAATCTCTCCTGCCCCCCGATTTGCGCGGTTCCCAGCCTAAACTAGGCTGATCCCACGCAGACAAAACAAAGGTGTGGGTAATGAGCAACGTCGATTCAAGCGCTGGGGCTAATGATGTTCTGGTCAGCTTCCGTGGTGTGCAGAAGAGCTACGACGGCGAAGCCCTTATCGTCAAAGACCTTAATCTGGACATTCGCAAAGGCGAGTTTCTGACCTTGCTCGGCCCGTCCGGCTCGGGCAAGACCACCAGTCTGATGATGCTGGCCGGATTCGAAACGCCGACCGCAGGGGAAATCCTCCTGGCAGGGCGCGCCATCAATAACGTGCCGCCGCACAAGCGCGACATCGGCATGGTGTTTCAGAACTACGCACTGTTCCCACATATGACCGTCGCCGAAAACCTGGCGTTTCCGCTGACCGTGCGTGGCATGGGCAAGGCCGACGTCAGCGAGAAGGTCAAGCGTGCGCTGGACATGGTTCAGCTCGGCACGTTCGCTCATCGCTACCCGGCGCAACTGTCCGGCGGTCAGCAACAACGTGTGGCCCTGGCCCGTGCGTTGGTCTTCGAGCCGCAGCTGGTTCTTATGGATGAGCCGCTCGGCGCACTGGACAAGCAACTGCGTGAACACATGCAGATGGAAATCAAACACCTGCACCAGCGCTTGGGCGTGACCGTTGTTTACGTGACTCACGATCAGGGCGAAGCGCTGACCATGTCCGACCGCGTGGCCGTGTTTCACCAGGGCGAAATCCAGCAGATCGCACCACCACGCAATCTGTATGAAGAGCCGAAGAACACCTTCGTTGCCAACTTCATCGGTGAAAACAACCGACTTAACGGCAAGCTTTTCAGCCATACCGGCGAGCGTTGTGTCGTTGAGTTGGAGCGCGGTGAGAAGGTTGAGGCGCTGGCAGTCAATGTCGGTCAGGTCGGCGACCCGGTAACTCTGTCGATCCGCCCTGAACGCATCAGTTTGAATGGCAACAGCGAGAGCTGCGTGAACCGTTTCTCCGGTCGCGTTGCAGAGTTTGTGTATTTGGGCGACCACGTTCGTGTGCGCCTGGAAGTGGCAGGCAAAACCGACTTCTTCGTCAAACAGCCCATCGCCGAGCTGGATCCGGCCCTGAGCGTTGGCGACGTTGTGCCAATTGGATGGCAAATCGAGCACGTTCGCGCGCTCGATCCCTTGCAGCACGTGCATTGATCTATCAATAACCAATAAAAAGGCATCAGCCAGAGGCGAGCACATCGCCCCCAACGCATATACCAACACTGCTCGTGGAGAAAACAATCAAATGCTCAAATCTTTGAAACTCACCGCAATTACGCTGGGCATGATGTGTGCCGCGCAAGCTATGGCCGCTGATCTGACCGTTGTGTCGTTTGGCGGTGCCAACAAGGCTGCTCAGGAAAAAGCTTTCTACGCACCTTGGGATAAAGCTGGCAATGGCAAAATCATCGCAGGCGAATACAACGGCGAAATGGCCAAGGTCAAAGCCATGGTCGACACCAAAAGCGTGTCCTGGGACCTGGTAGAAGTTGAATCGCCGGAACTGGCTCGCGGCTGCGACGAAGACATGTTCGAGGAGCTGGATCCAGCTCTGTTCGGCGACACTGCAAAATATGTCAAAGGCGCTATCACCCACTGTGGCGCAGGCTTCTTCGTGTGGTCCACCGTGTTGGCGTACAACGCCGACAAACTGGCTACAGCTCCGACCGGCTGGGCTGATTTCTGGAATACTGAAAAATTCCCGGGCAAGCGCGGTCTGCGTAAAGGCGCCAAGTACACCCTGGAATTCGCACTGATGGCTGATGGCGTTGCGCCAAAAGACGTCTACAAAGTGCTGGCCAGCAAAGACGGTCAGGATCGCGCGTTCAAGATGCTCGACAAGCTCAAACCAAGCATTCAATGGTGGGAAGCGGGCGCACAGCCGCCGCAGTTCCTGCAATCGGGTGATGTGGTCATGAGCTCCGCCTACAACGGCCGCATCGCGGCGGTCGCTAAAGAAAGCAAACTCAAAGTGGTCTGGACCGGTGGCGTGTATGACTTCGACGCATGGGCCATCCCGAAGGGCTCGAAAAACGCCGAAGCGGCGAAGAAATTCATCGCTTACACCCTGCAGCCTGAACAGCAGAAGACCTTCTCGGAAAACATCGCCTACGGCCCGGCCAATACCGATGCCGTCAAACTGTTGAGTGCCGAAACCCTGCAGAACATGCCGACTACCCCTGAGAACATCAAGGATCAGGTGCAGATCGACGTGGCGTTCTGGAACGACAACGGTGAGCAACTGGAACAGCGCTTCAACTCCTGGGCTGCCAAGTAAGCGCATCACGCTGAGTTTGATCCGGTCGCGCTCTCTTATGCAGGGAGCGCGACCTCCGTTTAAAGATTTCGGAGTTCGCTATGGCCATCGCCGTGCCCCTGACTGAAGGCGCCAGCCCCACCTTGAAGCAACGCCTGGCTCGTGCCGAGCGGGTCAACCGCTGGAAGGCCCAGGCCTTGATCGCGCCGTTAGTGATCTTTCTGCTGCTGGTGTTTCTGGTGCCGATTGTGGCGCTGCTCTACAAGAGCGTCGGCAACCCGGAAGTGGTCAATGCTTTGCCGACTACCGTAATCGAAGTCGCCAAGTGGGACGGCAAGGGCTTGCCCCCGGAGCCGGTCTACAAAGCGCTGAGCATGGACCTGGCGCAAACCCGCAAGAATTCGACGTTGGGCGATCTGTCCAAGCGTCTGAACATGGAGCTTGCCGGATATCGCAGCCTCCTGACGAGCACCGCACGTGCGCTGCCGTTCAAAGAAGAGCCTGCCTCTTATAAAGATGCACTCGAAGCAATGGATGAGCGCTGGGGTGATCCGGCCTATTGGCAGGTGATCCGTCGCAATACCAGCAGCGTCACCCCCTATTATCTGCTGGCCGCAGTGGACCATCGCATCGATGACCTCGGTGAAGTGGCGCCTGCGACCCCTGATCAAGCGATCTATCTGGACATCTTCGCCCGCACCTTCTGGATGGGGTTTGTGATCACCCTGATCTGTCTGGTGCTGGCTTATCCGCTGGCTTATTTGCTGGCCAACCTGCCAGCGCGGCAGAGCAACTTGCTGATGATTCTGGTCTTGCTGCCGTTCTGGACGTCGATTCTGGTCCGGGTCGCTGCGTGGATCGTCTTGTTGCAATCCAGCGGCCTGATCAACGGCGCGCTAATGGCCATGGGCATCATCGATAAGCCGCTGGAGCTGGTGTTCAACCGGGTCGGCGTTTACGTTTCGATGGTGCACATCATGCTGCCGTTCATGATCCTGCCGATCTACAGCGTCATGAAAGGTATCTCGCCCACCTACATGCGTGCAGCCATCTCTCTGGGTTGCAACCCGTTTGCCAGTTTCTGGCGGGTGTACTTCCCGCAAACCTATGCCGGAATCGGCGCGGGTTGCCTGTTGGTGTTCATTCTGTCGATCGGTTACTACATCACCCCTGCATTGTTGGGCAGCCCGAACGACCAGATGGTCAGCTACTTCGTCGCCTTCTATACCAATACCAGCATCAACTGGGGCATGGCCACGGCACTGGGCGGCCTGCTGCTGTTGGCGACCATCGTGCTTTATCTGATCTATAGCTGGTTGGTCGGCGCAAGCCGCCTGCGTTTGAGCTGAGGAGAATTACCATGTTGAGTTCATACTCTTCGCCGCTGGAACGTGTCTGGTATTACGCCTTGCGAATCCTGTGCGGGCTGATTCTGTTATTCCTGGTGTTGCCGGTGCTGGTGATCATTCCGCTGTCGTTCAACTCCGGCAGTTTTCTGGTCTACCCGCTGCAAGGCTTCTCGCTGCATTGGTATCAGGACTTTTTCAATTCCAACGAGTGGATGCGTGCGCTGAAGAACAGCCTTATCATCGCTCCCGCTGCGACCGTGCTGGCCATGGTCTTCGGCACACTGGCGGCGATTGGCCTGACCCGCGGCAACTTCCCCGGCAAAGCGTTGGTCATGGCCTTGGTGATTTCGCCAATGGTGGTGCCGGTCGTGATCATTGGTGTGGCGAGCTACCTGTTCTTCGCACCGCTGGGCATGGGTAACAGCTTTCTGTCGCTGATTCTGGTCCACGCGGTGCTGGGCGTGCCGTTCGTGATCATTACCGTGTCGGCGACGTTGCAGGGCTTCAACCATAACCTGGTCAGGGCAGCTGCCAGCCTCGGGGCCTCGCCGCTGACAGCGTTTCGTCGGGTGACCTTGCCGTTGATTGCGCCGGGTGTGATTTCCGGTGCGCTGTTTGCCTTTGCGACATCCTTTGATGAAGTGGTCGTAACGCTGTTCCTCGCCGGTCCCGAGCAAGCGACCCTGCCAAGGCAAATGTTCAGCGGCATCCGTGAAAACCTCAGCCCGACCATCGCCGCCGCTGCGACGCTGCTGATCGGATTCTCGGTGGTATTGCTGTTGGTGCTGGAGTGGTTGCGCGGGCGTAGCGAGAAGTTGCGTACGGCGGTGGAATAACAGCGCCCCCTGTATGAGTAAGCTTGCTTGCGATTGCGTTAGTTCAGGCGATAAATCTGTCGACCAAGAGCCCGAATCGCGAGCAAGCTCACTCCTACAGTGCCCGTGTTTTCTGCGCGACAGCGCGGTGCCATGGACACCGGATGCCCTCCTGCGGGTCTTCATCTCTATTTGATCTATCCTTCTGCTCGTCCTCCCTCGCCAAAACAATTCCAAAGGGCCGAGCTGATGAGTATTGCTGCATTCAAAATCGCCAATAAGCTGATTACCGGCGCCGCTGCCATCGAGCAACTGGCTGCCGAGCTGACCCGCCTGAACATCAGCAATCCACTGATCGTCACCGATGCGATTCTGGTCAAGAGCGGCACAGTCGACCTTGCGCTGGCGCAGTTGGGTGGGCGTGCCTACGGGATTTTCGATCAGGTCAAACCCGAGCCGGAAATCTCCATCGTTGAAGACTGCACGGTTGCTTATCGCCAGGGAGGCCATGACGGTTTGATAGGTCTGGGCGGGGGTAGTGCAATTGATATTGCCAAGGGCGTTGCGGCGTTCGTCGGTCACGACGGCCCGCTCGGCGAGCTGTTCGGTGTGGATCAGGTCTGGCGCAAAGGACCACCGCTGATTGCTATCCCGACCACGGCGGGCACCGGTTCGGAAGTCACCAATGTGGCGATTTTTTCCGATAAACAAGCACAACTGAAAAAGGGCATCGTCAGCGATTATTTACTGCCGGACGTCGCACTGGTCAGCCCGGTCATGACCCTGACCTGCCCGCGCACTGTCACGGCTGCCAGCGGTGTGGATGCGTTGGTGCATGCCATCGAGTCGTATCTGTCAGTCAACCGCTCGTTAATTACGGATTCGCTGGCGTTGGGTGCGATCAAGCTCATCGTCAAGGCGCTGCCCAAGGCTTACGCCAACCCTGCTGATCTTGTCGCTCGTGAGCATATGGCTACCGCCAGCCTGATGGCGGGTATGGCATTTGGTAATGCCGGAGTGGGCGCAGTGCATGCCTTGGCCTATCCGCTGGGCGGACGCTTCAATATTGCCCATGGCGTCAGTAATGCGTTGTTGCTGCCGTATGTAATGGCCTGGAACAAGATGGCGTGTGTGGAGCGTTTTCGCGACATTGCCGAAGCCATGGGGTTGCGGGTTGAGCATCTGAGCGATGAAGATGCGGCCAATCAGGCAGTGCAGGCCATGGCTGATTTGTGCCAAGCAGTGGACATCCCCAAAGGCATGCGCAGCTTCAATGTGCCGGAAGATGCCATCCCGGCGATGGCTGAGGAGGCCAGCAAGATCGACCGACTGATGCGCAACAACCCGCGCAAGCTGACGGCGGCGGATATCGAAAAGATCTATCGCGCTGCGTATTGAGGCCTTCTGCAGTGATGCAATTCTGTAGGAGCTGCCGAAGGCTGCGAATAGAGGTGTATCAGACAAATTGCCTTCGCAGCCTTCGGCAGCTCCTACAGGGGTTGGGGTTTTCCGGAAACGCTTGGAGTACAATGCGCGCCACCGTGATTCTGCTCAAAAAGGTGCGTCATGCAGCCCTTCCTCATTGCTCCATCGATTCTCTCCGCCGACTTCGCCCGTCTGGGCCAGGAAGTTGACTCTGTGCTGGCCGCGGGTGCCGACATTGTTCACTTCGATGTGATGGACAACCACTACGTGCCGAACCTGACCATCGGTCCGATGGTGTGCTCGGCGTTGCGTAAATATGGCGTGACAGCACCCATCGATGTGCACCTGATGGTCAGCCCGGTGGATCGCATCATCGGCGACTTCATCGAGGCGGGTGCCAGCTACATCACTTTCCACCCGGAAGCGACGCAGCATATTGACCGCTCGTTGCAGTTGATCAAAGAGGGCGGCTGCAAGGCGGGCCTGGTGTTCAACCCGGCGACTCCCCTGAACCTGCTGGAGTACGTCATGGACAAGGTCGACATGATCCTGCTCATGAGCGTCAACCCTGGTTTTGGCGGTCAGAAATTCATTCCGGGCACGCTGAACAAGCTGCGTGAAGCACGTGCTTTGATCGATGCATCGGGCCTGGATATCCGCCTGGAAATCGACGGCGGCGTGAACGTGAATAACATCCGTGAGATCGCGGCCGCCGGAGCTGACACTTTTGTCGCCGGTTCCGCCATCTTCAATACGCCGGACTACAAGCAAGTCATCGACAAGATGCGTGCAGAACTGGCGCTGTCCCGCGCATGAGCGGCTTCGAGCAACTGTTTCCGGGGCGCCTGCCAAAGCTGATCATGTTTGATCTGGACGGCACCCTGGTGGATTCGGTACCCGATCTGGCCGTTGCAGTCGACAAAATGCTGCTTGAACTGGATCGTCCTGCGGCCGGTCTGGCGCAGGTCAGAAACTGGATCGGCAACGGCGCGCCGGTTCTGGTACGCCGCGCACTGGCCAATGATCTGGACCACAGCGGCGTCGATGATGCCCAGGCCGAGCAGGCGCTGGAGATCTTCATGAAGTTCTATGCCGAAAAGCATGAGTTCACGGCGGTTTATCCTGGTGTTCGCGAAACCCTGAAGTGGCTGCAGAAGATGGGCGTGGAAATGGCGCTGATCACCAACAAGCCGGAGCGCTTTGTCGCGCCGTTGCTGGATGAGATGAAACTGGGCCGCTTCTTCCGTCTGATCATCGGTGGCGACACCATGCCAACCAAAAAGCCTGACCCGGCGGCGCTGTTTTTTGTCATGAAGATGACCAATATCCCAGCCTCGCAGTCGCTGTTCGTCGGTGATTCACGCAGTGACGTACAGGCTGCCAAAGCCGCTGGCGTGCCCTGTGTTGCCATGAGCTACGGCTATAACCATGGGCGGCCAATTGAAGAAGAGTCGCCGGCTCTGGTCATTGATGACCTGCGGCGTCTGATTCCCGGTTGCCTGGATCTGGACGCTGGGATACTGTTGCCGGAAATCAAAGATCCGTCCTTTAGAGATTCCATCGTGGTGGTCACTCGCAAACTCTGGATGAAAGTCATCAAGGCCTTGGCCCGCTGGCGTTGGCGCGCCTGACTTTAATCCGGCCGGAGATTGAATCCGGCACCGTTTGCTTACCTGACTGCTAACCCTCACCAATGAGGCTGATGATGAATCGCGAAGAATTCCTGCGTTTGGCTGCTGCTGGCTATAACCGTATCCCGTTGGCCTACGAAACCCTGGCCGACTTCGACACGCCGCTGTCGATCTACCTCAAGCTTGCCGACCAACCGAACTCCTATCTGCTGGAGTCGGTGCAGGGCGGTGAGAAATGGGGCCGTTACTCCATCATCGGTCTGCCATGCCGCACCGTGTTGCGGGTGCATGATCACGATGTTCGTGTCACTCACGATGGCGTCGAGATCGAGCATCTGGTGGCCGAGGATCCACTGGCGTTCGTCGAAGCCTTCAAGGCTCGCTACAACGTGCCAACCATTCCTGGCCTGCCACGTTTCAACGGCGGGCTGGTGGGTTACTTCGGTTATGACTGTGTTCGCTATGTCGAGAAACGTCTCGGCAAATGCCCGAACCCTGATCCGCTGGGCGTGCCGGATATCCTGCTGATGGTGTCTGATGCCGTCGTCGTGTTCGATAATCTGGCGGGCAAGATGCACGCCATCGTTCTGGTTGACCCGGCGCAGCAGGACGCTTACGAAAACGGCCTGGCCCGTCTCGACGAACTGATGGAACAACTGCGTCAGCCCATCACCCCGCGTCGTGGCCTGGACCTGACCCGGCCGCAAGCGGCTGATCCGGTATTTCGTTCGAGTTTCACCCAGGACGATTATGAGCGGGCAGTCGATACCATCAAGGAATACATCCTGGCGGGCGACGTCATGCAGGTGGTTCCGTCGCAGCGTATGTCCATCGACTTCAAGGCCGCACCGATCGACCTGTATCGGGCACTGCGCTGCTTCAACCCGACGCCTTATATGTACTTCTTCAACTTTGGCGACTTCCATGTGGTCGGCAGCTCTCCGGAAGTATTGGTGCGGGTTGAAGACAATCTGATCACCGTTCGCCCGATTGCTGGCACTCGCCCACGCGGTGCCAACGAAGAGGCGGATGTCGCTCTGGAAAAGGATTTGCTGTCCGATGACAAGGAAATCGCCGAGCACTTGATGCTGATCGACCTGGGGCGCAACGATACCGGTCGTGTTTCGGAAATCGGTTCGGTGCGGTTGACGGAAAAAATGGTCATCGAGCGTTACTCGAACGTGATGCACATCGTTTCCAACGTTACTGGCCAGTTGAAAAGCGGCCTGACGGCGATGGATGCACTGCGGGCGATCCTGCCAGCAGGCACCTTGTCCGGTGCGCCGAAAATCCGCGCCATGGAAATCATCGACGAGCTGGAACCGGTGAAGCGTGGCGTCTACGGCGGCGCGGTGGGTTATCTGGCCTGGAACGGCAACATGGACACTGCGATTGCGATTCGTACCGCTGTGATCAAAAACGGCGAGCTGCATGTGCAAGCCGGTGGCGGCATCGTGGCTGACTCGGTGCCAGCGCTGGAATGGGAAGAAACCCTGAACAAACGCCGCGCGATGTTCCGCGCCGTGGCGCTGGCTGGGCAGGAGCAGTGAGGCTTAACCCTGTGGGAGCGGTGCTTGCCCGCGATAAGGCTGGACGCGGTTCACTTTAGATCGCGTCACTCTTATCGTCGGAATGCCGCCCAGACCAAGCACCGCTCCCACAGGGGGGCTGTTTAGAAATCCAGACTCACTGCCAGATTCACCCCTTGCTGGGTGACATCATCATTCTTGCGCCAGTTGTACCCGCCGCGCAGCGTCAGGTCGCGGGTCAGTTTCTGGCTGACGCCAAGTGTGGCGCGGTTCAGATCTCGTTGCGGCGTATAACCTTGCAGGGTGAAGTCGTTGAGCGGCAGGCTGTTCAAGGCGATGGTCACTTCCTGTTGATCCGTTTCAAACTCCCTTTCATGCGCGACTTCCGCGAACAGCTGCGTCGTATCCGTAACCTGAAACTTGCCCTGCAAACCCGCACCCAGGCGTCGTGACTTGCGCGTCTGATCATCAAAAGTCAGCGCCGTTGAGCGAGTGCCCTTTTCTGAATAACCATTCACGTTCACATGTGCGTAGTCCGCACTGATGAAGGGCGATAAATGCCAACGGCTGCTGACGCCCGCGATATCAAACCCTAACCTCGCGCTGGCACCCCAGATTTCGCCATCGGTATCCCCTTTTTCATTACCCTCGCTGACGCCAAGCGCGAACTTGCGCTCAGCATTCTCGTAGTCGAGATGTCCACCTGATGCAGCAAGATCACCCCACCAATGGTTCGCCTGATACTGGACAAAGGCCGTCGCCAGATAGCTATTGAGTTTGTAGTCCGAATCCCGATCCCCGGCGTCCAGTTGTTGCCGATAAGCTCCGCCCACCACGCCGACTCGCCAGTGATCAGCGAGGCGATAACTGCCGCCGAGGGTCATGTTGTAGCCTTTGCCATCTGCTTCTGCTGAGTTGTCCTGCGCATCAAAGTCCATTTTCTGACCACCTGCGGCGACAATTGCACGCCACTGCCCGACGCCTTGCCAATTGCCCCAGTCCGCCAGCCATTGGCTGCGCAATTCATCCTGCTGCGCACGTAATGTGCCGTTGGCCATTTCCGGCAAAAGGGAAATCTCCCACGGCGCCGCTAACAGTGAATAGGCGTAGTCGGCAATCAGCCGCTGGCCGGCTTCGGTGGGATGGACGCCGTCGTTGAACAACAACTTGCTGGGATCCGGCGTGCCGCTGTTCAGGCCATAAGCGCTGTTTTCTCTGCAGTTGTTACCGTTAAAACAGGTCCCTACCAGATCCTGATCGGCTGCCAGGCCAAAGCGCGCCGGGTTATCCAGGGTTTCAGACAAGAAGCGTGGGATGTTCAGCGGGATAATTTCGGCGTCGATTTGCGCCAGTCGGCTTACCAGCTGTGCGTTAAATGCCCCACTGAGGATTGAGGTGATGGGTTCGAGGATCGTCCCCGACACTGCTGGCGTCTGACCGATATCCGGTAGCAGCCAGACCATGATGTATTTCGCGCCCGCCTGTTGCAGCACCTGCGCGCTGTCCGCCAGACGGTCAGCCGCGTCGCGAGATTGCGACAGACTCAGTACCCGGCCTTGTAGGAAGTCATTGCCCCCGCCTGTCAGGTAGTACAAGGCGTTGGGGTCTGCCCGGAAGTTGTTGGCCACCAGATAGCCCGGGCGAGTGCGAAACACCGTACCGTTGTCCGGGTCAATCACGTTGGACTCGGAGGTGATCGCCTCATACACCTGATCGGTGCGATCGCCCCCGACCGCCCAGTTGTTGCCATCTGCCACTCCGAGCGCCGCATTGACCGGTGAGGTAGACGCCGCCAGGTCGCCAGGCGCGACATTGAGTTTCAAGCCGAGCAAGGCTGAAGAGTTCAGGCTGAAGAATTCGCCGCTGCCATTCTGATACGTCGGACCGGTGCGGTTGGTGAAACGCAGCGTGGAACCGGCTGGACCACCTGCATCGGGGAACTGCCCGGCATCGGCCAGGCTATCGCCAAAGACCACCATGGTTGAGTAGGGGGAGGGGGCGGCGAATGTGATCGGGCAGGAAGACACAAGCAAGCAGGCGGCGATCGCTGCAAACGGTTTGTTTTGACGCATGGTCAAGATCCCTCTTGTTGTTTTATAGGGTGTACGAAAAGTAGCCAGCTCAACCGTCAGCGCCAAGCAAGTTGGTCATAAACCGCCGGACGGTGGTGTTTCGGGTTCCGGGTGTATCTTTTACGTTACAAAAGCGTAGCTGACTCATTGAGCAAATCCATGAGATGAGCCCTGTGCCAGAGCGTCCTCATATTGCACGCCACTCATTGGTACGCTAATGTGCCGGAACGTAAAAACGAGACCTCCCCTGTGTTGATCGTCAGCAAACTCTTGATGCGTGTTATCAAGGCTCACGCCCGTTGGCGTTGGCGCGCCTGACTTATTCTCTTCCGGCCTGTCCGGACCTCCTGATACGCCTTTATAAATCCGCCCTGCCGCTTTTTCGGGCCAAACCCCGGTCGTTACACTAGCGGGCACTCAATCGGCAGTGATTTGAAGGTTGAAAAAATAGTCAGTAATTCAATGGGTTTAAGCCAAATGCTGCTGATGATCGATAACTATGATTCCTTTACCTACAACGTCGTGCAGTACTTCGGTGAGCTGGGTGCCGACGTCAAGGTGATCCGCAACGACGAATTGACCGTCGCCGAGATCGAAGCCCTCAACCCTGAGCGCATTGTCGTATCGCCCGGCCCTTGTACGCCGAATGAAGCGGGCGTCTCGCTGGAAGTGATCAAACATTTCGCGGGCAAACTGCCGATTCTGGGTGTATGCCTGGGCCATCAGTCGATCGGTCAGGCGTTCGGCGGTGATGTGGTGCGCGCCCGTCAGGTCATGCACGGCAAGACCAGCCCGGTCGTTCATGAAGACGACGGCGTGTTTGAAGGCCTCAACCATCCGCTGACCGTCACTCGCTACCATTCGCTGGTGGTCAAGCTGGACACCTTGCCTGATTGCCTGGAAGTGACGGCCTGGACTGCGCTTGAAGACGGCTCGATGGACGAAATCATGGGCCTGCGTCACAAGACACTGAACGTCGAGGGGATCCAGTTCCACCCTGAGTCGATTCTGACCGAGCAGGGCCACGAGCTGTTCGCCAACTTCCTCAAGCAAACCGGCGGCACTCGTCAGGGTTAAGGATTCATTTATGACTAAGCCAATGGACATCAAGACCGCTCTGGGGCGTGTTGTCGATAACCTGGATTTGAGCACTGCCGAGATGAGCGATGTCATGCGCGCCATCATGACCGGGCAGTGCACGGAAGCGCAGATTGGCGCGTTCATGATGGGCATGCGCATGAAGAGCGAAAGCATCGATGAAATCGTCGGTGCGGTGTCCGTCATGCGCGAGCTGGCAGACAAGGTCGAGCTGAAAACCCTCGATGGCGTAGTGGACGTGGTGGGAACCGGCGGTGACGGTGCCAACATTTTTAACGTGTCGACAGCCTCTTCTTTCGTGGTTGCTGCGGCGGGTTGTACCGTCGCCAAGCACGGCAACCGCGCAGTCTCGGGCAAGAGCGGCAGTGCTGATTTGCTGGAAGCGGCTGGCGTATATCTCAACCTCACGCCGGTACAAGTGGCGCGCTGCATTGACAGCGTGGGCATCGGTTTCATGTTCGCCCAAGCGCATCATGGCGCAATGAAACACGCCGCCGGCCCGCGTCGCGATTTGGGCCTGCGTACCCTGTTCAATATGCTCGGCCCGCTTACGAATCCGGCCGGTGTGCGCCATCAGGTGGTCGGCGTATTCAGTCAGGCCTTGTGCCGCCCTTTGGCTGAAGTGTTGCTTCGTCTGGGCAGCAAGCATGTGTTGGTGGTCCATTCTCAGGATGGGCTGGACGAATTCAGTCTGGCGGCGCCAACGTTTGTGGCTGAACTTAAAAATGGTGAAGTGACCGAATATTGGGTGCAGCCTGAAGACTTGGGCATGAAAAGCCAGAGCCTGTTTGGCCTGAGCGTTGATGGCCCTGAAGCTTCACTGGTCCTGATCCGCGATGCGCTGGGTCGTCGCAAAACCGAAAATGGCCAGAAAGCGGCTGAAATGATTGTGCTCAATGCGGGCGCAGCGCTTTATGCTGCTGACCATGCCTACACGCTCAAAGAAGGTGTCGAGTTGGCTCACGATGCGCTTCATACCGGCCTGGCCCGGGAGAAGCTTGAAGAATTGGGTGCCTTTACCGCGGTATTCAAGCAGGAGAACGAAGAATGAGCGTGCCAACAGTTCTGGAAAAAATTCTTGCCCGCAAGGCTGAGGAAGTGGCAGCTCGCAGTGCGCTCGTCAGTCTGGCTGAAATCGAGAAGCTGGCTGCAGCTGCCGACCCGGTTCGTGGCTTCGCTGATGCACTGATCAAGCAGGCCAAGGGCAAGCAGCCGGCGGTCATTGCCGAGATCAAGAAGGCTTCACCGAGCAAGGGCGTGATTCGCGAGAACTTCGTACCTGCCGACATCGCCCGCAGCTATGAGAAGGGTGGCGCGACCTGCCTTTCGGTACTGACCGATATCGATTATTTCCAGGGTTCCGACGCCTACCTGCAGCAGGCGCGCGCAGCGTGCAAGTTGCCGGTGATTCGCAAGGACTTCATGATTGATCCCTATCAGATCATTGAAGCTCGTGCCCTTGGTGCGGACTGCGTGCTGCTCATCGTCTCTGCACTGGACGACGTGAAAATGGCTGAGCTGGCCTCGGTCGCGAAAAGCGTCGGGCTGGATGTGCTGGTTGAGGTACACGACGGTGACGAGCTCGACCGGGCATTGAAAACCCTCGATACCCCACTGGTTGGCGTTAACAACCGCAACCTGCACACCTTCGAAGTGAGCCTCGAAACCACGCTTGATTTGCTCCCGCGTATTCCGCGTGATCGTCTGGTGATTACTGAAAGCGGCATTCTCAACCGTGCCGATGTCGAGTTGATGGAAATCAGCGATGTGTATTCCTTCCTGGTGGGCGAAGCGTTCATGCGCGCCGAGCATCCGGGTGATGAATTGCAGCGCCTGTTCTTCCCTGAGCGCGGTACGCCGCCGGTGCGCAGCTCTACGCTCGACTGATCATTTCGGGCGTTGCTTCGACAGGTTTTACAGAGGATCAACATGTCTGATTCAGTCATTGATATCTGCGTCGAAGCTGGCCTGAAAGCCGAGCAGGACCTGCTTGCCTCGGTCTGCGACGGGGTTACCGATTTCGCTTTGTTGCTCTGGCGCCCGAGTGATCGGGCGCTGGTGATGCCTCGCCGCATGAGCCGCTTGCCCGGATTTGTAGAGGCCAGCGAAACCCTCGCCGACAGCGGCTGGCCAATTCTGTTGCGGGAAACCGGTGGTGAGCCCGTACCGCAATCGTCGGCCACTGTGAATATCGCACTGGTTTACGCCCAGCCCAAAATCGACCCTGATCGCGACCGTATCGAAATCGCCTATCGCCGCCTGTGTCAGCCGATTCTGGATGTCTTGAACGAACTGGGTGGCGCTGCTTCGTTAGGCGAGGTGGAAGGTGCGTTCTGTGACGGCCGCTTCAATGTCAACCTTGATGGCCGCAAGATGGTCGGCACCGCCCAGCGCTGGCGCCAGAGTCAGGGCGGACTGAGACCGGTGGTATTGGCCCACGGTGCATTGTTGGTCGATAACGAACGGCATGAAATGGTCGCCGCCGTTAATCGGTTCAACGAAATCTGCGAGCTTGATCAGCGTGTCCGAGCAGACAGCCATATCGCATTGCGCGAGGCGTTTGCGGTTGAAGGTATGTTGGAGAGGTTGGCGAGTGTTTATCAGACAGACTTGTCCAGTTTGGGGCGTGGCTTCTAACGATAAACCCGGATAAGCGAGCTGTGGGAGATTTATGTCTACCCGCAAAGGACGTGGGACCGGCTTTAGCCGGGAAAGCGATATGTCTGACGACGCATTTCAGTGACTGTCCCGGCCTCTTCCCGGCTGAAGCCGGTCCCACGACGTTGCGTAGAGCTCGGCTCCCACAGTGGGTCGTCCTATACCTGCTGCGTTAGAACTCCTCAACGCGTCCCGAACACCACCATCGTCTTGCCTTTGACGTGGACCAGTTTCTGTTCTTCAAGGGCTTTAAGCACCCGGCCCACCATTTCCCTTGAGCAGCCGACGATACGTCCGATTTCCTGGCGCGTTATCTTGATCTGCATGCCGTCAGGGTGAGTCATTGCATCCGGCTGTTTGCACAGATCCAGCAGCGTACCCGCGACACGGCCGGTCACATCGAGAAAGGCCAGGTCGCCAACCTTGCGCGTGGTATTGCGCAAACGTTCGGCCATCTGAGCGCCAAGGGCATAAAGGATTTCCGGTTCCAGCAGCGATATCTCGCGGAATTTTCCGTAGCTGATTTCAGCAATTTCGCACTCGGTCTTGGCGCGCACCCAGGCGCTACGCTCTTTTTCATTCCCGGCGGGTTCGAACAGCCCCAACTCGCCGCAGAAATCTCCCGAGTTCAAATAAGCAACGATCATCTCGCGGCCTTCATCATCTTCGATCAGCACAGTGACCGAACCTTTGATGATGAAGAACAAGGACTCGGAGCGATCACCCGCACAGATAATATTGGATTTTGCTGAATAACGGCGACGCTGGGCGTGAGCCAGAAACTTTTCCAGGTGCTTGGTCTTTGATGACAGGGGAATAGCTAGCATTCTTTTGTCCTGAAAAAGTACATCGCCGGAGGCATTGTTAGCGTTATCGGCAGCAGATTGCATTTAGCCAGCTTTTTGGATCTCATTTGAGTCCATTTCCGAAAATTCCTACAGGCTAGTGGCGAAATGGAATTTATCGGCGCGGTCAGGGCGTGGCGAGCGCTGTGCTAAGCTGGCGGCCTTTTCAGCATTGGAGCCCCTGGCGATGAAAGCACGCATTCAATGGGCTGGTGAAGCCATGTTCCTCGGCGAATCCGGCAGTGGTCACGTAGTGGTGATGGACGGTCCGCCCGAGAGTGGCGGTCGCAATCTGGGCGTGCGCCCTATGGAGATGGTGCTGATCGGCCTTGGCGGTTGCAGCAACTTCGATGTGGTCAGTATCTTGAAGAAGTCACGCCAGCCGGTAGAGAGCTGCGAGGCCTTCCTGGAAGCTGAACGCGCCACCGAAGATCCGAAGGTGTTCACCAAAATCCACCTGCATTTCGTGGTGAAGGGCCGTGGCTTGAAAGAAGCTCAGGTCAAGCGCGCCATCGAGCTGTCCGCCGAGAAATACTGCTCAGCCTCGATCATGCTCGGCAATGCCGGGGTCGAGATTACTCACGACTACGAAATCATCGAATTGGGCTGACGACACCCAATTATCATAAAAGCGGCGCACACTCTGGCAGACAGCTCCTGACGTCTGCATAATGCGCCCCTTTTTCAGGGAGCAGGATGCGCAGGTTGTTTGCGGCCGCTCCCGACCAGACAACCAAAATCGCCACCGCGAAGAGGTGTTAACCGTCCTACGCAGCTGAGCTTTGCTCAACTGACGGGCATGCTTGATCACGTGGCTTGGGCCGCACATATATAGAGAGTTTTTAACGGTGAAAAGCAAACTCAAGCTCCACGGGTTCAATAACCTGACAAAGACCTTGAGCTTCAACATCTATGACATCTGCTATGCGGAAACCCCGCAGGACCAGCAGGCCTATGTCGAGTACATCAACAGTGTGTACGACGCAGAACGCCTGACGCGGATTCTGACCGATGTCGTCGATATCATTGGCGCCAACATCCTCAACATCGCCCGCCAGGATTACGATCCTCAAGGCGCCAGCGTGACTATTCTGATTTCCGAGCAGCCGGTAACGCCTACCGAAAGCCAGATCGAAGAGTCGCCGGGCCCGCTGCCGGAAACCATTCTGGCGCACCTCGACAAGAGCCACATCACCGTCCATACCTATCCGGAAATTCACCCGGTTGATGGTATCGCGACCTTCCGTGTGGACATCGACGTGTCAACCTGTGGGGTGATTTCACCGCTTAAAGCGCTGAACTATCTGATTCACAAGTTCGAATCGGACATCGTGACGGTCGACTACCGTGTGCGCGGCTTTACCCGTGATGTCGAAGGCAAGAAGCACTTCATCGATCACGAGATCAACTCGATTCAGAACTACCTCTCTGAAGACACGCGCAACAGTTACCAGATGACTGACGTGAACGTGTATCAGGAGAACCTGTTCCACACCAAGATGCTGCTCAAGAACTTCGAACTGGATAACTACCTGTTCGGCGACGCGACCAGCAACCTCTCCCCGGTGCAACGCGATCAGGTGACCGCCAAGGTCAAACACGAAATGCTGGAAATCTTCTACGGCCGCAACGTTAACGTCGCCGTCTAGGTTTCAGGCAAAAAGAAAGGCGCCCTACATGGGCGCCTTTTTTTGTGCTCGCAACTTGTCGGCTTCAAATTCGATAAGTGCTTTTGGTCATGAGTTTGGCCAGCACGCTCATGCCGAACTTGACCGGCGCCGGGAAGCGGAAACCACCTGCATCCAGGGCGCTTTGCGCATGGTGTTCTTCGTCTGCACGCATCTGCTCAAGAATCGCACGAGACTTTTCGTCTTCGGCGGGGAGCTGCTCAAGGTGCTCATTCAAATGTTTGCAGACCTGATCTTCAGTCGCTGCGACGAAGCCCAGGCTGACCTTGTCGCTGATCAATCCCGCCGCTGCGCCGATGCCGAAGGACAGTCCGTAAAACAGTGGGTTGAGCACGCTGGTATGGCTGCCCAACTGGTGAATGCGCTGTTCGCACCAGACCAGGTGGTCAATCTCTTCATCTGCTGCATGCTCCATCGCTTTGCGTATATCGGGCAATTTGGCGGTGAGTGCCTGCCCTTGATACAGCGCCTGGGCGCACACTTCGCCTGTGTGGTTGATGCGCATCAGGCCCGCAACGTGCCGGGTATCAACGTCGCTCATCGCGACTTCGGGCTGGACGAGGGCAGGCGAGGGGCGAGAGGAGTATCCCTTGGACGGCAACAGCGTGCGCATCGCGGCGTCCGCCTGCAAGAGAATACGGTCGATAGGTGAGTAGTGACGTTCGGTAGCCATGGGCACCTCCGGAAAAACCATGGGGGCCAGTTTACCCCAATCAGCCAGACGAGGCTTGGGCTGGATCAGATAGCCAGAGCCCCGGCGGGCTCCAGCCGTAACGCAAGTGTTTGAAAGTCGGGATTAACCCGGCGGCCAGTTCATCTGGCGCTGACCCAGCACATGCATGTGAATGTGATAGACGGTCTGCCCGCCCAGCTCATTGCAGTTCATGACGACGCGGAATCCATCCTCACAGCCCAGCTCCTTCGCCAGACGTTGTGCGGTGAACAGGATATGACCGGCCAGACCTTTATCTTCTTCGGTCAGGTCATTAAGCGTGCGGATCGGTTTTTTCGGGATAACCAGAAAATGGACCGGTGCCTGGGGGGCAATGTCGTGAAAGGCCAGCACTTGATCGTCTTCGTAGATGATCTTTGCGGGTATCTCGCGGTTAATGATCTTGGTGAACAAAGTATCCACAGCCATTTGCTCCTTGTAGTGGATGGAACGTGCAGATGAATGGACCGCACCGAGTGTACTGAGGGCATCGGTCTGCGCCCAATATTTCTCGGTCAGCGCGAACACACGGATTTGTTGATCAGCCCGGCAATATTGCGACTTACCCAGCGTGAGACCAGTCTGGGGCTGAAAGTGATCAATCGATTACGCCAGCCGGGAATGATCACCGCCCGGTTCTTCGCCAGCGCACGAACGGTGTACAGCGCCACTTCTTCGGGGCTCATCATTTTCTGATTACCGCTCTTGCCCACTTGCAGCTGGGCTGTACGGAAAAAACCGGTGCGCGTAGGGCCCGGGCACAGGACCGATACTTTGATCCCGTTCTTCTTGACCTCTTCGCGCAGCCCTTCCGAAAAATGCAGCACGTAAGCTTTGCTTGCGTAATAGGCGCTCATCCAGGGGCCTGGGCTGAACGCAGCCACAGATGCAACGTTGAGGATTTGCCCGCCGCCCTGCAGTGCCATCAGGTTTCCGACCGTGTGGCACAGGCGCGTGAGGGCCAGAATGTTCAAGTCAATCAGGTCCTGCTCCAATCCCCAGTCCTGAGCCAGGAATGGGCCGGATGTTCCGATACCGGCGCAATTGACCAGCAGGTCGATCTGGTGCGCACCTTCTTCTTCCAGTTCCAGCAGAAAACCTGACAGGCGCAAGGGTTCGCCCAGATCGCAGGCGCGAATCAATACCTCTACGCCGAAGCGCTGAGTCAGCTCAATGGCGATCGTTTCCAGCAGATCGCGCTGACGGGCGACCAGTAACAGGCTCCGTCCTCTGCGTGCCAAGGCCTCGGCCATGGCCAGGCCAATTCCGCTGGTTGCCCCGGTGATCAAGGCGTAACGGGTCATGCGGTTCTCCGTTGAGCGTAGTGCGGGCTGCGGAGTTTAGTCCAGGGCCTTGAATGCAGGCTATTGATCGTCATCAGGCAGTGACTGCTCATATTGAGTGGTGACGTCCGAGAGCTCTTCTTTCAGTGAGAGTATCCCGCCAGTCAACGTGGCAAGAGTGGACAAGCCAATAAAGAACAGCCAGGTACACGCCAGAGCAATGACACCACGGTTATTAGGCGGCGGCGGTGGGCCATAGCGGTTAGTGGTTTTATTTCCGGGTGCGAAAACCAGAAGCAGAGACAGTATGAAGCCTACGTAGGGCACCAGATACAAACACAGAAGCCAGGCAGACCATCCCGCATCGTGCAGCCTCTGGGTACCTATCTGGAGAGTGACCAAAAACGCCGCTGCTCCAACGACCGCCAGCGCGAGCCCGCCTCCGACCAAGGAAGCGCTCATGATCAATGTACATATGCCAGCAGCTATAGCCCCTGTAAACGTCAGAACTGAAAGCCACGCCAGATAGCGAATACGACCAATCCGGCCCTGAAAGCTGAAGACTTTAAGGTCTGAGTATCCTGTCTCGGCATCTACGACGTTTGCGCGGGGTGGTGCGTAGGGTGAGATCGGTTCTTGCTGAGAGGAATAGAGCTTCGGCGAGCTTTTTTCATCTTCTTCAACGTTCAGGATGACGACGGGATCCGTTTCAATGCGCGCTTCAACCCCTGCATCGTTGAGTGCATTGAGGTAGACCTGAGCGTCGGCCTGAGTCAGCCCACGCTTGAGGGCGACGGGCTTGCCGCTGAACAGATTGTCTACAGCGGTCACTTCACTCTTGAAAAGGCTAGCAAGATTGAGCTTGGCAGTTTGCAACTCAACACCGTTACGCAACTGCCCTTCGAACACAATCTTGAACAGCGGGGTGGTCATGCTTGGCTTCCTTGTCGTGAGAAGGGCAACGCGGACCGGCTATGGAAGAGCAGACGGTCCCGTCAGGAGATTAGAAAGGTTTAACCACCACCAGAATGACGACTGCCAGCAGGATCAATACAGGGATTTCGTTGAACCAGCGATAAAACACATGGCTACGGCCATTTTCGCCACGAGCGAAGCGTTTGACCTGTGCGCCACACACATGGTGATAGCCGATCAGCAGAACGACCAGTGTGAGCTTGGCATGCATCCAGGCCTGGCTCATGTACCCCGGCACCAGGGCGATAAGCCAGATGCCAAAAATCAGTGTCGCAATCATCGCCGGGCCCATGATGCCCCGGTACAGCTTACGCTCCATGGTGCAGAAGCGTTCGCGGCTGACCGCGTCCTCGCTCATGGAGTGGTACACGAAAAGTCTTGGCAGGTAGAACAGCCCTGCGAACCAACAGACCACTGAAACGATATGAAAAGCCTTGATCCATAAAAGCATTTTTAGTTATTCCCAGGTTCACGGTATGCAAATAGTAGTGGCTTGAGCGCCCATACGTCACGTTGTCGGTTGTCGCAGACGCGCCAGGCCCATATTATCGACGGCTTTCCAGTTGGTACGTTGAGGGCAGGTTATGGTCAAGGTCGGTATCGTCGGCGGCACGGGTTACACCGGTGTCGAGTTGCTGCGTCTGTTGGCACAGCATCCGCAAGCTGAAGTGGTCGTTATTACTTCTCGATCCGAGGCAGGTCTGCCTGTTGCTGATATGTACCCTAATCTGCGCGGGCATTACGATGGCCTGGCATTTAGCGTGCCTGACATTGCAACCCTCGGCGCCTGTGACGTCGTGTTCTTCGCCACGCCTCACGGTGTCGCGCATTCCCTTGCGGGTGAATTGTTGAATGCCGGCACTCGGGTCATCGACCTGTCTGCTGACTTCCGTCTGCAGGACTCGGTTGAATGGGCAAAGTGGTACGGTCAGCCCCACGGTGCGCCCGAGCTGCTCAAGGATGCAGTGTATGGTTTGCCTGAGGTTAACCGTGAGCAAATCAAGCAGGCTCGCCTTATTGCTGTGCCAGGCTGCTATCCAACCGCTACGCAGCTTGGTTTCCTGCCGTTGCTGGAAGCCGGTCTTGCCGACAACACGCGCTTGATTGCTGACTGCAAGTCCGGTGTCAGTGGTGCAGGCCGTGGCTTGAGCATTGGTTCGCTGTACTCCGAGGCCAACGAAAGCTTCAAGGCTTACGCCGTCAAAGGTCATCGTCACTTGCCTGAAATCACCCAAGGGCTGCGTCGCGCGGCTGGCGGGGATGTTGGTCTGACCTTCGTCCCGCACCTGACGCCAATGATCCGCGGTATACACTCCACGCTGTACGCCACAGTCGTCGATAAGTCGGTTGATCTGCAGGCGCTGTTCGAGAAGCGTTATGCCAACGAGCCTTTCGTAGACGTAATGCCTGCTGGCAGCCATCCGGAAACCCGTAGCGTGCGTGGCGCCAACGTTTGCCGTATTGCGGTCCACCGTCCGCAGGGTGGGGATCTGGTGGTCGTGCTTTCGGTTATCGACAACCTGGTCAAGGGTGCGTCGGGCCAAGCCGTTCAGAACATGAACATCATGTTCGGGCTGGACGAGAAGCTGGGTCTGTCCCATGCCGGTATGATGCCTTAGGAGCAGTTTTTAGCTTCAAGCTTCAAGCTTCAAGAGGTTGGTGCGACCACTTGCAGCTTGAGGCTTGAAACTTGCCGCTGCTCTGGAATAGTTGACCAATTTTCTAGGAGAAGCGGATAATGCGCGTCATTACGCATTATGACGGCTTAGCGCCGGGAGATATTTAACATGAGCGTCGAATCCTTCACTCCAACGGCTTTGCAGTTCACCCATGGTGCTGCGCACAAAGTGAAGACCCTGGTCGATGAAGAGGGTAACGATCGCCTGAAGCTACGTGTGTTTGTGACGGGCGGCGGTTGTTCAGGTTTTCAGTATGGTTTTACTTTCGATGAAGACGTCGCCGACGATGACACCATCGTTGAGCGCGAAGGCGTAAGCCTGGTGGTCGATCCAATGAGCTTCCAGTACCTGGCGGGTGCTGAAGTGGATTATCAGGAAGGCCTGGAGGGTTCGCGTTTCGTTATCAAGAACCCGAATGCTTCCACCACGTGCGGTTGCGGGTCTTCATTCTCGATCTGATCTTTGTGCACACATAAAAACGCCGCGCTAATGCGCGGCGTTTTTGTTCGTCTGGAGTCAGGCCGGGTAGATAGCGCCCAATACTCGCAGACCCTGAGCGCCAGTCACGGTTGGGCGGTTAGCAGGCACGCCTTCCAGGCAGCAATGCGCCAGCCATGCAAATGCCATGGCTTCAACCCAGTCAGGATCAACGCCAAAAGCAGCCGTGCTGCTGACTTTGGTGTCGGGAAGCAATTCAGCCAGACGATTGGTCAACGCCACGTTGTGCGCACCACCGCCACAGATCAGCAGTTCCTTGGTTTCAGACTGAGCTGATTGCAAGGACTCGGTAATCGCCAGCGCGGTCAGCTCCATCAGCGTTGCCTGTACGTTTTCAGCAGAAAGCGTCGGCAGTTGGAAGAGATGGTGGTGCAGCCAGCCGAGGTTGAACACCTCTCGGCCTGTGCTCTTCGGACCCTTGGTCAGGAAGAACGGGTCGCTGAGCAGCGCTTTCAGCAGTGCAGGATCAACCGTACCACTTGCGCCCCATGCGCCGTCACGGTCGAAACCTTCACCGCGCTGCGACTGAATCCACGCATCAAGCAATACGTTGCCTGGACCGCAGTCGAAGCCGGTTACCGGCCTGTCCAGCTCGATCAGGCTCAGGTTGCTGAAACCGCCAATATTGAGGACGGCGCGACGATCTTTATTGTCGTCGAACAGCGCCTCATGGAACGCGGGAACCAGAGGTGCGCCTTGACCGCCAGCAGCGATGTCGCGACGACGGAAATCGCTGACCACGGTGATCTCTGTCAGCTCTGCTAACAGGGCCGGATTGCCGATCTGAATGCTGAAACCGCGGGCGGGTTCGTGGCGAATGGTCTGGCCATGGCTACCAATGGCGCGAATCTGCCCGGCAACCATGCCTTGTTGACTCAAGAGCGTAAGCACGCCTTCGGCTGCCAGGCGAACCCACTTCTGCTCGGCAATCGCCGCGCGAGCCAACTCGTCCGGCCCACTGGAGCAAAGCCCCAGCAGCTCGGCGCGCAAGTCTTCCGGCATCGGGATGTAGTGAGTTGCCAACAGTCTTGGCCGGTCATCCTGCTCAACAAGGGCGATATCGATCCCATCGAGACTGCTGCCGGACATCACACCTATATAAAAGAAGGCCATGGCTTATCGTTTGCTCGAGGCCAGCATGGTGGCCTTTTCCTGATCCATACGAGCCATCAATGGCTGGCTCTGTTGCATGAACCGCTGTTTTTCGGATTTGGCGATCGGATCCGCCATCGGCAATTTGCGACCCAGAGGGTCGACGTGCACGCCATTTACCTGGAACTCATAGTGCAAATGCGGGCCTGTCGACAGACCGGTAGTACCAATATAGCCGATCACCTGGCCTTGCTTGACGGTGCCGCCAGTCTGAATGCCTTTGGCAAAGCCCTGCATGTGACCGTACAGCGTGCGGTATGTATCGCCGTGCTGAATGATCACAGTATTGCCGTATCCGCCGCGACGGCCGGCCAGCAATACCTTGCCATCACCGGTGGCCTTGATTGGCGTACCGCGTGGGGCTGCGTAATCGACGCCTTTGTGCGCGCGGATCTTGTTCAGGATGGGGTGCTTGCGACCCATGGAGAACATTGAACTGATACGGGCGAAGTCAACGGGCGTGCGGATGAAGGCCTTGCGCATGCTGTTGCCGTCAGCGGTGTAGTAGTTGGTGTTGCCCTGTTTGTTGGTGTAACGAACTGCGGAGTAGGACTTGCCCTGATTGGTAAAGCGGGCAGAAAGAATATTGCCCGTACCTACCGTTTTGCCGTTGATGACCTTCTGCTCGTAGATGACGTCGAATTCGTCACCCTTGCGGATGTCCTGAGCGAAGTCGATGTCGTAGCCAAAGATGTTGGCCATGTCCATGGTCATGGTGTGCGACAAGCCCGCGCGCTGGGCGGACTGAGACAAAGAGTTAGTGATCACACCGTGTATATAGGCGGTACGTACATCGGGTTTGCTGATCTCACGATTGAACGTGAAGCCGCTGCCCGTCTTGGACAGGCTGATGCTTTCCAGCTGGCTGAGCTTGGTGTGCAGTTGCTTCAACTGACCTTCTGGCGTCAGTTCGAATTGCAGGACCTGGCCATCCTGCAGGCGGCTGAATTGTTTGGCTTCCTTGTTGCTGGCCATGACTTCATGCACGGTTGCAGCTGGAAGACCCACCTTTTCAAACAGGGTGGACAGAGTGTCGCCTCTGGTTACGGTGACTTCCCGATGATTGGGGTCTTTGGCTGCAACGACTGGAGCAGCAGCTTTTTCAATGCTCTGCGGCTCATTGGTCGCGTTGCTCTCGGCTTGCTCATCGCCATTGTCGATCTGGGCGAATGGAGAATCTGTTGCCGATTGTGTGGCTTCCGTCGTTTCCAGAGCGTCTTGGTTAGGTGCGCTTTGATCAGCAGGCGCTTCCATATCAAGATTCAAAACGGTTTTTTTAGCTTCGACTTCGCTTGAAGGAAAGACCAAGAGCGCCAGGCTTAACAGGGCTGCGATACCGCTGGCTGCGAGCAGGTGGGTCTTGGGATAAAGCGGTGGCGCTTTAGGCGGCGTGTCTATCATAGGTAATTTGACTTTGAAAAAAGATGAATTGGAAAAGATGAATGACATGATGAAGATGAAATAACTGTATAAAATATAACCAAAACCTGTGCGAAGCAACCCTGCGGATGAATCGGCTTTCGATTCGTCCCGCAATGCTGGGCAAAACTTGTAATTGGGCGCTGATCTTGTATGGTTGGTCCCCTTTCGAAAACGGCTATTAGTAGGGGATGGATATGAGGTCGGTTGAAGAGCAGCTAGCGCTGATCAAGCGTGGGGCAGATGAGCTTTTGGTTGAGGCCGAGCTTGTCGCGAAGCTCGAGCGTGGTCAACCGCTGCGTATTAAAGCCGGGTTTGATCCTACGGCACCTGACCTGCACTTGGGTCATACCGTGCTTATTAATAAGCTGCGTCAATTTCAGGAGCTGGGGCATCACGTCATCTTCCTGATTGGTGACTTCACCGGCATGATCGGTGATCCGAGTGGTAAAAGTGCCACGCGTCCTCCGCTGACCCGTGAGCAGGTTCTCGATTACGCCGAGACCTACAAATCCCAGGTATTCAAGATTCTTGATCCGGCCAAGACCGAGGTGGCATTCAACTCCACCTGGATGGACAAGCTGAGTCCGGCTGATTTCATTCGTCTCTCCTCGCAGTACACCGTGGCGCGAATGCTTGAGCGTGATGATTTCGACAAGCGCTATAAGAGCAGCCAGCCAATCGCTATCCATGAATTCCTTTACCCGCTGGTGCAGGGGTATGACTCTGTTGCCCTGCGTTCAGATGTCGAGCTGGGTGGTACCGATCAGAAATTCAACTTGCTGATGGGGCGCGAGCTTCAGCGCGCCTATGGGCAAGAGGCGCAATGCATTCTCACCATGCCTTTGTTGGAAGGTCTGGATGGCGTGAAGAAGATGTCCAAGTCGCTGGGTAACTATGTAGGTATCCAGGAAGCGCCGGGCGTTATGTATAGCAAGCTGGTTTCGATTCCGGATGCGTTGATGTGGCGTTACTTCGAGCTGCTGAGCTTCCGCTCCATGGAAGAGATCAATGGCTTCAAGGCGGATTGTGAGAAAGGGGCTAACCCGCGCGACATCAAGATCAAGCTGGCTGAAGAAATCGTTGCTCGTTTCCATGGTGAAGAAGCTGCTGCCAATGCGCACCGCTCTGCGGGTAATCGTATGAAGGAAGGCGAGCTGCCGGACGATCTGCCGGAAATCTCGGTAAGTGCCCCTGAAGATATGCCGATCTCGGCCGTCCTTAATAAGGCAGGCCTTGTTAAGAACTCTGCAGTGGCGCGTGACCTGCTGGCTTCGGGTGGTGTGCGCATAGATGGTGAAGTTGTTGATCGCTCGTTCGTCTTTAAAGTGGGCGCGACTCATGTTTGCCAGGCTGGGAAGAAGGCTTTTGGGCGTATTACGCTGGTTTTGGAATAAAGCTCAAAATTAGGGGTTGACGGCCTCTCAGATCTCTCTATAATTCGCACCTCTTCTGGCGCAGACAGAACGAAAAACTCTTTGGTAATCAATGAGTTGGACGATTCGGCTAGCGAAGAAGAGGCTTCGATGAAGTTGATCGAAAGCGGTGAAAAAAGGCAGTTGACAGCAGGTTGTAACGCTGTAGAATTCGCCTCCCGCTAACGAGCAACGTGATGTTGATCGAAGCGCAAGTGGTTGAAGTTGATAAGGAAACTTTGAAAACTTCTTAAAATAACCGCTTGACAGATACAGAGGCTGCTGTAGAATGCGCGCCTCGGTTGAGACGAAAGCTCTTAA